>QHZV01000201.1:5101-22297 GCA_003224785.1 Acidobacteriota bacterium | reverse complement strand
ACTGAGCATCTGCTGCCCGAAGAGCGCGTGATTGCGCCGCACTCCACGGCTCGGGAAAAGAGGGTTTCCAGTAGCGCCGTTCTCGTCCTCAAATTCGTAGCCCGCGGTGCTCATAGCCCAACTGCGCTCGGCGTAATTGGCTTGATATTCAAATCCGCCGCGGTTGTAATTGTTAACGTTGTGGAACTGAAAGTCTTCCTCGCCAAAAGGAGACTGCCTGGTGTTCTGGCGAATGGCATCAATATTTGTGCGGTGCAACGTGTAATCGAAGCCCGCAATCCGTTGTTGCAGGCGTGATGGACCGTTGATCGCCAGCTCAAGGCTACTCAGAAAATTATTTTGCCGGGCCCGCTGGTCGAGATCGGGAAGAACTGTGTAGGTTGTCCCGTGCATTGTGAGGACGTTTGTACCGTTGAAGTTCCACTCATTTTGCACGCCGCTCACGCTGTTGTCATGACGCATCCGCAGACGCAGGGAAGCCCAATCATTCAACTTCGCGCCGAGGTTTGCGCCTTCGAGCGAATTCGAGTAATCGTCATTCGGGCCGGAGCCAGATGTGTTGAACTGGTTCCCAAATACGTTGTAATCGAATCGGCCGTTGGCCCCGGCAAGCGAGGCATATCCGTTCTCGGTTCCATAGTTTCCGGCATCGGCTCCGAAACGCAGCTCGGGAACTGGCGTATTGCCAATACGGCTCCACGTCTGCACAACGCTAGTCATCGCGTCCGAGCCATAAAGAGTGCTTTGCGCACCGCGCAGAAATTCGACACGGTCTTCTTCGAAGAGCGGAAGAGTGCCGAAATCGAATGTGCCGCCGGGGTCATTAACTGGGACTCCATCCACGATCACCTTGTTGTAACGGGAGTCGCCGCCGCGCACAAACAATGAGCCCAGGCCCCCGCGCTGGCCGCTGCTGGCAACAATGGCTCCCGGCAGGAAGCGTAGGGCATCGTTGGCTGCGACCGGGCGGATTGTATCCAGTTCCGCGCCGCTTAACGATTCAATTGAGGCCCCAGACTCATCGGTGCGGGCAGCGGTGCGGGTTGCGGAAACGGTCACAGTTTCCGTCGCCACCGCCAGGGTCAGGGTGATCGTGACTTCAGCTTCGTTTACGACGGCACGCGATTGTTCAGCGAATCATGCACGGTGCCTTGTCCAGTTGTGTTTGAGATGGCGGTAGCGCGATCAGAGCCGGCGCTGAAAAGCTCCACTTGTGCGCCAGGAACGGCCGCGGAACGTGGATCCAGGACTCTGACGGTGAGGTCGGAAGCCAGGGCTGAAATCGACAAAGAGATTACGGCAAGAAATCGGCAGCAGGAACGCATCACTCCTCCTTCACTCGCGAAAGGGGTTGGTGTATGAAGTTCGCGCCGGTCTCCTGGCTCGCGAGTAAGAATGGGAGATCATGGAAGAACGGGCGTCCTCGCCCGTTCATGCCGTCCCTCATTCGGCTTTGCCTCAGGCCTTCCCGGAAAAATCCAGTGGCCCGGTGCTGTGTCCTCGCTTACAGTTGCGCGGCAGCGCGGGAATTGCACCCGCTTCCCTGTCTTCCTCGAGTGAGGAGGACGCGCGAACCTATTTCAAAAGCTTTATGAATGTAATGCGGCCAAGCCCTCCTGGTCAAACATAGTTTTCGTCATAGAGAATCGACCTCAATCATCAGTTCAAAGCCAGGCCAAATGGAAGTAGCTTCTGAGACTAAATTCTTCTACCCGCGGCCTCCGGTGTGGTCAAGTCAGTTCGCTTCCCCAATTCCGCGAATCGCAAGTGTCGCTGGCGCAGCAGGCAGTCGAGCAGGGCGCTCGTGATGGCCGCGTCGGCAATAAGCTGGTTCGCCCTTAGCCTTGCTTCTGAACCTCCGCAGATGGCGCAGTAGCTGCCTCCCGCCGTTTTGTTGGTGTGATCGCCAGCAGTACCGCTCCAACTATGCCGGCAATTACCACATCGTTGTAATCTCGGTGAACTCCGTGGCTCCAGGCTTCCACCGTTTCGATTGCCATTACCGAGGCATGGAGTAGGCTTGACCATCCGGCGAAGGCAATGAGGGAGCGATGCTCTGACGGTTTTCTCACGGCGAGCAACAGAAATAATCCGAGCCCGACATAAAAACTCAAGAACATTGGCTCGCAGTCGTTGCTGTTCATGTCGACAAGCCAATGGGAATGCCACAAGTCACTACATAGCGGATAAAGCAGAGCGAAATACAACAGGCCTGCGAGTGCCAGAACGATTTGCCGCGCGCGTTCCATCTTTAGGCTCCTTGTAATTTCGGTAATCATTTCAAAACCGGCCAACGGAATAGACTGCCGGGATTCAGTTGTTCCCCGTCATCAGCACCTAATGATGAGAACGCCAGAGATGGGTATCCATCGAGAAGGCTCACAGTACGATTCGCTGACCATTCTGGTTTGACGTAAAATAATTGCTTATGATTCCCCAGGATCTGCTCGATATTCTGGTTTGTCCCGCCTGCAAGAAGCCTCTCGTTCAGAAAGAGAACGGTGAGAGCCTGAAGTGTGGAGAGTGTAAGCGCGTGTATCCGGTTCGCGACAACATTCCCATCCTCCTGATAGACGAAGCAACAACCGATCCGACCTAGATAGCGATCCCCAAAGACCCGACTGATCAGAGCCGACCGCCCCAAGCACCATTCTCAAATCAAATACACGGTCGCGTCCCAAACTGACACTTTGTGTCAGTCTTGAGACTCCAAAGGTCACCTGCCGAGTGCTCATCCCGCTCGTCGATTGGCCGATATCCATTAACAACTTCGCTGAGTTTGAAGGGTTTAAAGGATTGTGCAGACTTTCACGGCCGAATATACGAGATGATCCTAAGTTCGGCAGAAAAATTGCATGCAACAAAAGTAATAGCTGCTGAGTCTAATGGTTATGAGCAGTCAGGGTCGGAGGTGAGAACGATGAGAGAGCGATTTTCGGCGACGGAATTAACGGCTCTACGGAACGACCTGCTGCAAGGTGGTCTGGCTGACTCTCGCGAAGCGGCGGAGTTGGTTCAGGTTTTCCTGATGGGCCGGGGCTATGGGGTGTCGCCACAGGCGGCGTATGACGCGGTGAGCCGCGTGGAAATGGCAGGTTGTGCACTGCCGGTCTTAGAGAAGGAATTGGAAGGCTTAGCGCTGGTGATGTAGAGCTTCTAGCGAGCAAAGCCTCTGTGAAGCTGGTCGCTAATTTTGAGATCCGCGGGGACTCAGACGTAAACGAGTCTCTCCCCACAGATGTAATGACAAGGAAGTTGCCGGGCCAACCAGCCCGGCGTTCTTGTTTTGATAGTCGTCTGCACAATCCAGGTCCGACCGACCTTATTCATACCGCAAGCTCTCTACAGGATCCATTTGGGCCGCCCGTACCGCTGGGACCGTGCCGAAGAGAACTCCCACCAATGAAGAAACCACAATAGCGATAATGGCAGACAAGCCGGAAATCGGCACACGATACTCCGTAAGAAAACGCACCGAGTAGGGCACCGCGAGCCCAACCACAACTCCGATTAATCCTCCGCCTACGGAAATCAGGATCGCTTCTGACAGGAATTGGAAGCGGATTTCGCGATTGGTCGCGCCGAGCGCTTTTCGAATTCCAATCTCGCGAATTCGCGCGCTCACGGTGGCCAGCATGATATTCATAATTCCGATTCCGCTAACCAATAAAACTACTGCCGCGACCGCCAGAAGGACGAGAGTCAGCGCGTTTGCCGTCTTCTCGGCCACGCTTACGAGTTGAGTCAAATTGGTGATGTTGTACACCGACTCGGCGCGATGTCGCGACTGGATGACCCGCTTGACCTGCTCGGTTACGGACTCGACCATCGAGGGATCCGAGACTGAGAAATAGATCAGTTTTACGGTCGGCGTGTCGGTGAAATATCGAGCTACGTTGTAAGGAATGAGAAATGTATTGGTGGTGACTTCCGACTGACCGAATGTGTCCACCCGTTCGCGAAAAGTCCCGATGATCGTGAATGGCAAGCCGCTCAACTTAACCACCTTGCCGACGGCAGCTTCGGCGGAACCGTAGATTTCCTGCGCCATTTTTTCCGTAACCAGGCCGACTTTGGTGTGCGATTGCTCCTCTTGCTGATCGAAAAACCGGCCTGACGCCACAACCAAGTTACGCACTGCGCGATATTCGGGATATACGCCGAGTATCTGGATGTCCCGCTCTTTGCCATTGCCGACAGGGATCCGCTCCGCTAAAGGCACGACTGGAGATGCAGCAACAATGCCCGACACTTGCTCGTGCGCGGCGGTCATGTCGTCAACCGTAAGCGGATCTGGCGCGGTATTGGTTATTCTCTGGGCGCCGCCCTCGTATTCGGCGTAGATCAGATTGGCGCCGATTCCCTGGATTTGGTTGAGCACATATTGCTTGCCGGTCATTCCAATCGTCACTACCAGAATCAATGAGGCGGTGCCGATCACCATACCGAGGCCAGTCAGCATGAACCGGACTTTGTTGCTGCAAAAGGTCTCAATCGCAAAGCTCATGATCTCGCTGAATGCGAGTTTCGGTCTGAGCTCGGCGACTGCGGTGGATACCTGCATGTTGGTTTAGATGTTACGCGCCGGGTGGAAGAGTCGCAAAGTGAGCTACTAGCCATCAGCCATCAGTGAAAGACCCTTCTGGGAATGAAAAACGGGAGCCACGATGGATGTTACGGTTTATTGACGGCTGATGGCTGTTCGCAGCTGACTCTAATTTCTCGAGGCTACTATTTTCGTCTGTTCTCGGAGAGTGGCGAATACTTTTTCGACCTGCTTTCGCGTTTCCTCCATTGAGCCGCTGTTGTCAATAACGTAGTCTGCGGCTTGGATCTTGGCTTCGTCCGGCGCCTGAGCCATCATTCTGCGCGTGACTTCACGGCGGGCCGCATCGGTATCTACCTGCAGTCGCTTTTCCCATCGCTCGATTCGCTGCTGCGGCTTGCAGCTCACCACAATGATGCGATCGAAACGGCGGCGCAAACCGGCTTCGAGTAACAGAGCTGCCTCTAGCATGACAATTGCATCCGGCTCGCCGGCAGCGATTTCTTCCATGCGCTTTTCGTATCGCTGAATAATTCCGGGATGCAGGAGACTGTTGAGCTCGTAAATCCGCGGGCGTCGCTGGTCGAAGGCCAGCTCTGCCAACTTGGCGCGATTGATGGTCTTGTCGGAATTTAGAATATCCGTGCCGAAACGCTTGGCGATTTCGTCATACACCGGCTCGCCCGGAGCCATAAGTTCGTGGCCAATGCTGTCGGCGTCAATGCGATGCCACCCGTCAGTCCGACTTTAAGCATGAGCACTCCCGCAGGGGATTATTTCACCAGAGAGACACAGGGACACAGAGAAACATTTAAATCAATTCAAAATTTCACTGCAATTGCTTCCTGTGCCTCTGTTCCCCCGTGGTGAATGAGCTCTTAGGCCCCGGCGCGCTCGCTCCCTCTCCGCCCTCTCCGCATCTTCGCGGCTTTGACCGTGTTCGACATCAACATTGCGATCGTGAGCGGCCCCACGCCGCCAGGAACCGGCGTGATCGCGCCAGCAACTTCCGCGACTTCGGGATGCACATCGCCAACGAGCACTGCACC
The DNA here is from genome assembly GCA_003224785.1 of Acidobacteriota bacterium. Lineage (GTDB taxonomy): Bacteria > Acidobacteriota > Terriglobia > Terriglobales > Acidobacteriaceae > Gp1-AA145. Next base: position 16,702 of record QHZV01000201.1, on the reverse strand, counting down.
TTTACTGCGCAAAGTCTCCTCGCGTTTAGCGTTTCCCGCAAACAGGCGAGAAACCTCTGCAGGATCCGTGACGCGATTCATGCCGACATCAATCACTGTCGCGCCCGGTCGAACAAAATCGTTCGTGATCATGCCCGCGCGCCCGATTGCGGCAATCAGAATATCAGCGCGCCGGCAGACGGAAGGCAAATCATGCGTCTTGGAATGGCAAACCGTCACGGTTGCGTTGCCATTCAACAGCAGCATTGCCATGGGCTTGCCGACAATATCGCTGCGTAACGAGGCCAGGTCTCTGCGTGGAAAGGAACCCGACGTTGGTGGGATGAAATCCATCCACGTCTTTCGCGGGATCAACCGCCAGCAAAACTTTCTTGGAATCGACTTGCGGGGGAAGAGGCAGCTGCACCAGGATGCCGTCAATTTCATCGCGCCGGTTTAAATCCGCCACAAGTTCCAACAATTCCTCAGTTGAAGCGTTTGCAGAAGGGGTGTGCTTTTCGCTGAAAATGCCGGTCTCCTCGCAGGCCTTGACTTTGCCGCGAACATAAACTTCCGACGCCGGATTGTTGCCGACCAGCACAACAGCCAGCCCGGGACGCGTCCCAGCCGCTGCCAAAGCGCGAACTTCAGCCGCAGCTTCGGCGCGGATTTCAGCAGCGATCTTATTACCATCCAGGATGCTTGCGGACATTCGACCTCGGATAAGGGAACTGAAATTCTAGCATTGCGACCGGACTAGAACTTTCGGCTAAGTGAGTACAGGATTCACTGTATTTAGGTCCGCGACATTGTCGGATACCTTACAGATGAGTGCCGCGTCACACTGACATTAGGATTGAGCAACTCTGTTCCCAGACGAAAGCCGCTCAAACGGATGGAGAAGCAAAAGGGGTGCTGAAAGAACTTCAGAAGACTCTCGCCGAGCACATTGGCTTGGCACGAGAATCTTTGGAGGCGCAGGTTAATACTTTGACCGCACTGGAAGCTAAGGCAAACAAGAAGCCGAGATCTCGAAAACCGCCGCAGCCCTAGTCATTCCGCCTAAATGACTTACCATTCCGCTGATGCAACTGCAGTGCGAATTCGCCATCGAATTGGTGAATCACCTTATAACACTCACATGCGGACCGTTCCAGTTTCTTGCGGTTAAGAATCTTTACCCCACCGTACATGTATTCGATGATCCCTTTCTTTTGCAGCGAATTTGCAGTCAGGCTCACGCTCGGGCGGTCGGTACCGAGCATACTGGCGAGAAAGTCGTGGGTAATTTCAAGCGAGCCGGAATCAAAGCCGGCCGTTTGTCCAACTTGCAGCCCCTGCACGACCGCATAACGATTGAGCGTCGCCTGCAACAGGGGACTGGTTGGCAGGAGCTTGTCGAGGGCTGCCACACTGAGCCTGAACCCTTCGCCCGCAACCTGGACGATGGCCCGATGCGGACTTCTTTTCAAACCGACTGCCAGGGGAATCGGTGTGAAGCCTTCCTTGCCGGTTACGCCAATTTCAACACTTTTGCCGTCCCGTCCGACCAGAATTAAAGAGATCATTCCTGTGTTCAAAAAGTATGCAAATTTTAGCTTTCTTCCGGGCTCATGAAGATTTTCATGATGCGGCAAATTTACAAATTGCAAATGCGGGCGGACGCGCCGGTACTCGGCGTCCGGAAGTGACAAGAGAATTGCATTCGACACAGGTTTTCCCGTGCCACTGGTACGCTCGCCCGGACGAAGTGGTTGGCGCCATGTTCTTGCTGTTCGCAATGACCACCTCCTGACCGGCATCCACGTCTCTACGATGCAAGGGCGGTCTTGTTATCAGGCTGAAATACAAGGGAAAAACCCCATAAGGCCGTACATATTTAACAGTATGTTTACTTCGCACCGATTCAGATACTTTGTAATCTGCCCAACAATCTTCCGCGTGCGTGCGAGCACACTTTTAAGTGAAATGCCCTCCCGAATCCTGATAGCCGATGACTCCGCGTTGCTTAGAAGCGCACTGCGCGGACTTTTCAATGGCATAGGGGATTATGAAATCCTGGAAGCCGAGTCGGGGACAGAAGCGGTCGCGAAGACCAACGAATGCAGGCCCAATCTCATCATTCTGGATTTTGCGATGCCCGGAATGGACGGGCTGAAGGTGGCCAGGGTCTTGCAGAATTCGTTGCCGGAAATTCCCATCGTGATGTACACGATGCACTACACGGACCAATTGTCCGCAGCTGCGTTGGCGGCCGGGGCGAAACAGGTAATATCTAAATCGGAGACCGGAAGCCTGATTTCAACGGTGCGGGAGTTGCTGACGCCTTCTGAAGATGCTCCCAAACCCGCGCCAGTTCAAACCATCAACTCTAATGTAAAAGAGTTGGTATTCGACACGCCTTTAGCTCGAAGAGGAACCCAGGCGAACTAGTGCTCGTCTCGGTTGCTCCGTCCGTAAGGAAACTCCGCCGTCCCTGCCTTTGCGATATTTTCTTCAGCGAAGATCCGTACACGATCTAATGCTGTTTGTAGTTGGGCAAGATATTGTTCGTCGCCGCCGTCTCGCGAAACCGGAATTTTAGTGCTGATCCGCATTAGAGCACGGCAGAACGGTTTCGGGATCATCGCTCCGTCCCAGGTACTGAGCACCCAGGCGCGGTCAAGGGCGATGTGGAAGACCACCATGGGCGCCCCCGTGCTGCGGGAAAGCACGACCGGCCCCGGCTTGGCGACGTAGCGAGGACCTTTGGGGCCATCAATGGTGAAGGCGGCGGTCCAGCCTTGCTCGATTTCGCGGCGCATTCCGAGCAGCGCACGCACCGCGCCTTTCGAACTCGATCCCCGAACTTTCACAAAACCGAATTTCTGCATGATCCGCCCGGTGTATTCGCCATCAAAGCTGTCGCTGCTCATCACTCGGACATTCAGATCGCGGCACCAATACATCGCCGGGATCATGCAGTTGTGCCAGAAGGAATAAATGAACGGACGCTCGGCGAGACTCTTTGGCGCACCGTCTTCCCAGGAAACAGCGAAGCGGATCGTTGGGCCCAGAACGCGGACGATGAGATATCCAGCCCAGGTGATGAGCCAGAGAAGGAGGCGCTGTTTGAAGGTGAATTTCCTCCAGGGCTTGTCAACTGGTGGTGTGGTGGGAGTAGTGACTGCGCTCACAATCTAATTGTAGCTTTTGGATTTCATAAAACATGGGACGCTACATGAAAATGAAACCGTTACTGTCAATCGGAGGTTTGGAGTTCGTGGTACTTGCCTTGCAAGTAGTAGTAGAGGACTGAACTCTTTTCCAACCACTCAACGTTTAATCTAGGTTCGGGAGACGGCGAGTTATCCTGCTTAGTGCATCCAGCGCTCACATCCACCGACCCTCGTCCCTGGCCCTTACCTTCCGCACCGTGGATCATGCAGCAGACATGGAACGATCTGCTGTTTGCACATTGGCCAATCGCACCGGAGAGTCTGCGACCTCTTATTCCCGTGATTTTGCCGCTCGATACTTTCAATGGCCAATGCTGGATCGCGGTTACACCCTTTCATATGACTGGCGTGCGCGGCCGCTGGCTGCCGCCGATTCCTGCGCTATCGAGTTTCCCTGAGTTGAACGTCCGTACTTATGTGAACTATGGCGGCAAGCCGGGAGTGTTTTTCTTTAGTCTGGATGCAGCAAGCCGCGCTGCGGTGTGGGGGGCAAGAACGACTTATCACCTGCCGTACTTCTACTCGCTGATGAAAGTGAGCGAGGCCAGCCTACAGGGCCGTCCATACACGGACGCTTCGATTCAATATGATTGTTTCCGCGATTCAAGCACGAAGTTTCGCGCTAAATACGGTCCAGTTGGACCGGTACGGCTTCGCGAGTCTATATACGGTTTTCCGCGGCAAGGTCTTTCGGGCGGAAATTCATCATGCGCAATGGCCCCTGCAGGATGCTGAAGCAGAAATAGTCGTGAACACCATGGCCTCCGCCGCTGGAATTGAGCTGCCCGCGATCGCTCCGCGATTGCATTTTTCAAAAAAGCTGGAAGTCCTTATCTGGCCACTGAAAAAGGCCTGAGCCGCTGACTCAAGTTATCGTCAGTCATCTCTGAAAGCTAAAGTAAATCCGTGAAGATCCGCGCCTGCTTTCAATCTCAGGGCAGCAGCTCTCGAGTTTTGTTGCGGGCAGCTCAGGCTTTCCATATCCTGCCTGTAGATCATGCAGAGCAACATACCCAATCCGGCTGAGCAGTTGCTGCTGTATCTATTCGTGATTTTCGTGGCGGCAAAATTGCTGGGCGAAATGTTCGAGTGGCTCAACCTGCCCGCGGTTCCCGGCGAAATCCTGGCCGGAGTTGCTCTTGGTCCCTATGCACTCTTGAGACCAGCCCGTACGAACTTATACAAGTCAGTCGAAAGGCGCTTGTGGTTTCAATCGCTGGAGTGGCAGCGCCCTTTGTTCTCGGCTTTGCATACCTCAAGCTGCGTGGCGACACCAACATTGAGGCAACCTTCGTCGCCGCAGCGATGGTCGCTACAAGTGTCGGCATCACGGCGCGAGTGCTGGCCGACATGAACGTGCTCTCAACCCGCACGGCAAAAATCATTCTCGCGGCTGCGGTTTTCGACGACATTCTGGCAATGGTTGTGCTGGCAGTCGTAGCCGGCTCGGCCTCCGGGGCGGGCGTGCGTTGGGTTCATTTGGGTGTGCTCACGGGTGAAGCAGTCGCGTTCGCCTTGTTCATGATGTTTGTAGCCCCCAACATCGTCCGGCAGTTGCATCCGCGCCTGGCGAAATTCTCCACACAGAGTTCGACCCTGGTGGTCGCGCTGGCTATTTGTCTCTTCTTCTCATGGCTGTCGGTGAAGATTGGAATGGCGGCCATCATTGGGGCGTTCTTTGCCGGGCTCATGTTTGCCGATTACGCGCCTCAATGGAACCTGCCGCCGCGCGTGGGCGGAATCACAGCTTTCCTCGCGCCATTCTTTTTCTTTGATATCGGCTCGCGATTTAATGTCCGGCTGCTCACCGGCAATCTTCTGACCGCAGCCCTCGTTATTTCGTTGCTGGCGGTGATCTCGAAACTAATCGGATGCGGCTTACCCCTCCTACGCGAAGGCTGGACGACCGTCTTTCAGGTTGGAATTGGCATGACTCCGCGCGGCGAAGTGGCATTGATCGTCGCACTCGTGGGATTGCAGTCCGCGATTTTGAGTCAACCCGCCTATGGAGTAGTTGTGCTGATGACGATTGTGACCACGCTATTGGCTCCCCCAATCCTGCGATATCTCTTTCGTGACGAGATCCGCGTACCAGTGGAAGAGAACGCTTCGGCGCCCATACAGTTATAATTTCGCTTCTCAAAAGCTTTTTAACCGCAAAGTGTACAAAGGACTCGCAAACATCGCAAAGAAAACCCTATGAAACTCAGCGGAAGGGTGGCCGTGGTTACCGGAGCATCACAGGGTATTGGGCGCGCGTGTGCGCTGAAGCTGGCGGCCTGCGGCGCCAGTGTGGCGCTGGTCGCGCGCAATCAGCAGAAGCTGGAAGAGGTTGCGCTAGAAATAACTTCTGCACAGGCGGGAACGCCCGTGCCCCCAAACCCAGGTGCTGTGGGCTCGGCTCGTGCGTTTTCAGCAGATGTTGATAACGAAGACCAGATCAAAACGACATTCAAGTCCATCATTTCTGAGCTTGGTAAAATCGACATACTCGTGAACAACGCCGGCATCACGCGCGATCAGTTGCTCATGCGGATGAAACGCGCCGATTGGGATGCAGTCCTGAACACGAACCTGACTTCCGCTTATCTGTGCAGTCAGCAGGCGATCAGCTCAATGCTTCGTCAGCGTTGGGGACGAATCATCAACATCACTTCCATTTTTGGGCAGATGGGCCAGGCGGGACAGGTGAACTATGCCGCGTCGAAGGCAGGACTGATCGGCTTGACCATGGCAATCGCGCGCGAAGTGGGATCAAGAAGCATTACCTGTAACGCGGTTGCACCAGGATTCATCGAAACCGCAATGACGGCCGAGCTTTCAGCCGAGTTGAAAGAAAGCGCTCTCAAAATGATTCCTCTCGGTCGTGTAGGAACAGCCGAGGAGGTTGCCAACTGTGTGGCATTTCTCGCCTCGGAAGAAGCCGGATACATCACCGGACACGTGCTGAACGTGAACGGCGGTATGCTGATGGGGTAGTGCGCCAGATCTCGCCATGCCAACTTTGCTCTACGTCACGGTCAAGCTGATCTCGTACATCGCTTGGTGTTGGCTCGGGTTGAGGCTCTGGCGAGCTAGTTCAGCGGGCCTAATAAGAGCTGCGAGTTTCGGTGTGCTACGGTTGGCAATCGGCGTCGGATTTGGTATCGCCATTTTCTTCGTGGTGTCGACTCAGCGCCAAGACCTTCTGTGGAAGTACATCGCAATTTACACTCCGGTCCGGATGGTGGAGTGGTTCATTTTGGGTGCGCTTATCGGCAGGAAGTCAGATACTCAAACAGTATTCAACTTGGTTTTGTGGTGCGTGGGTGGAATTGTGGTTTCTTTCGTCGCTGATTTCGCTTCTCCGGAAGGGGTGGCCGGTCACTTCTGCATAGGGCGGTGTCTATGCTGATTGCAAATGGTCGGGAACCTATCCTGCATGCCACACAGGTAGAGTCACGGGAGCAAGCCGCTGAAGTACGAGAGCTTTTTCTCGAATATGCGCGATCGCTTACCTTCGATCTGTGCTTTCAAAGTTTCGATAAAGAACTTGCGGGGTTGCCGGGTGACTACGCGCCGCCGGGAGGGCGCTTGCTGCTCGCAATCTTCGACGGCCAGACCGCAGGATGCGTGGCCCTGCATAAAATCGAGAACGATGTCTGTGAGATGAAACGGTTATACGTGCGCCCGCAATTTCGCGGCAAGGGTCTGGGCAAAGCTTTGGCCGAGCGGATCATCCATGAGGCACGCGAGATCGGATACAAAAAACTGCGACTCGACACCGTCGAGCCAGTGATGCGTGCGGCAGTCGCGATGTACCGGCAGCTCGGGTTCCAAGAGATTGAGCCTTATCGAGCAAATCCGATTGAGGGTGCGCTGTATATGGAGTTGCAGTTGTGAAAAACGAGTTCTTAGCTGTTAGCTCTTAGCCTTTAGCCAAAACGATTCAGAACTAGCTAAAGAGCTAAAAGCTAATGGCTAAAGCTTTTCCCAGGAGTGCACATGACATCCGTTACAATTTTCTGCACTGCGCTGCTAATGGCAGTTCCGTTGTTCGCCGCCACCCCCAAAGACGTCACCTTTAAGAGTGACGGCGACACTGTTAAAGCCATCGCCTACACGCCCGAAGGCAAAGGCCCGTTCCCGGCCATAATTGTCATTCACGAGTGGTGGGGGCTCAACGACTGGGTCAAGGAGCAAGCCTCAAAGCTGGCGGATCAAGGCTACTTGGCATTGGCTGTTGATTTTTACCGCGGAAAGGTCGCCACCACGCGGGATGAGGCGCACGAACTCTCGCGGGCGCCTTCCGACCGCGTGAAACGTGATGCGCAAGCAGCGTTTGCCTACCTGCAATCCCGCGCGGACGTAAAGAAAGACAAGATTGGCGCGATCGGCTGGTGTTGGGGCGGCGGCTATTCGCTTCAACTTGCGATAGAAGAACCGACCCTCGCCGCTGATGTGATCAACTACGGCGATGTCTCCGCATCCTCGGATGAGCTAAAAAGAATTAACGCGCCGATCCTGGGTCTCTTCGGCGCACACGATCAGGGGATTACTCCTGACGACGTAAAGAAGTTCGGAGAAGAACTGGACAAGCTCGGGAAAAAAGGGGACATCACCATCTATCCTGACGCTGGCCACGGCTTTCAAAATCCGGTGAACGGAGCAGGATACAAGCCCGAAGACACGGCCGATGCGTGGAGTAAGATTCTTATGTTCTTCGCGCAGCATTTACAGAAGTAGGGCGCCGTGTTGCTCTCATTTCAAGCGCGCCGCGAATGGCGCGGATAGTGGCACTCAACTTTTAGAGCTTTTAACCGCTTTCGTTGAGAACTGAGCAGAGTCCGCAGAAAAGAAGGTATCGTCTTCAGCCATTTTGGATCAGGGAAAAAGAAGTTATCCGCGTGATCCGCGAAATCCGCGGCGCAGTTGAAGTAATCAATCATTGAAAATCCGCGCGCAAAGATTTGCAGTTCCTAATGTTTGCAGGTATTAAAACTTTTTTCTTGCCAACGGGTACTACTCTGGTTACCATGCGACCTGACTCCTTTAATGAATATTGGGGTAACAATCCGATCATTCCGGCTGCAAAAGGGGATGTCGCAGGGCGACATTGAAAAGCGGACCGGACTGCTGCGCTGCTATCTTTCGCGTGTGGAAAACGGGCATACGGTGCCGTCGCTCGACACGCTGTCAAAGATCGCCGGCGCAATGGAACTGCCGCTTTCGCACTTCTTTTCAGAACCTGGAAACAGCAATGGCTCCAAGGCTATTCCCCAGCTCTCCGATGACGAACTCCGCTTCCTGACCCAGATCCGCCGCTACTCCGGCAACCTGAACGACAGTGACCGCAAACTGGTGGTGGCAATGGTCAAGAAAATGGCCGCAAAGTAATTCGGCTGTTGGCTCTTGCCTTTTCTGATCGCGACCCGAACAATCGAAATCCTATGCAAGACTCTGATTGTCATGCGTTCTTGGAATTGAGCGGAGCCGCGCTACCAGCGGTCACAAACAGGCGTGTCTGAAGAGCGGTTTCGGCCTGTGGAGGTTACATGCGATCGAGCAAACCACTAGTACCCATAGTGATCCTGCTAGTACTGGCCTTCAGGCCCTGCCTCGCACAGTCGGCGGATCGTGATTCGCATGAAATACTGGTGCGGATCTCCTATCGCAGCACGTACGGCGTGGACTGGCGCGAGCAACAAGCCTCTCCGCGAGTCTGCTTCGCGCTGTACAGCGGTGGAAATGTTGAAGAGACTGTATCCGCAGAAGAGGGAGGACGGTATCGTTCGCCAAGGCTCAGAATCTGTGATGGTGGAATTCAGCGCGAGCGCAAAGCGTTATACTTGGACTGATGCCGATCACCGGGTCCCATTTCCAGAATCTTTGGATGAGCTGGTTCGCTGGCTACAGGTACTAAGAACACCGGATGAGTCTCCGCTTCGTTTGCGTGAGCTGAGCGATCAGCCTATTTGTCCAGCGGCTTTCGAAAAACCGCTGCAGCCGACTGTGGCAGGCCTGAGTGGAACCTGCTCTTCACCAACAGCCAAGAGCCGATAGCCAACAGCCAGGTTCTCACCTCGGCTGAATGGGAGCTCCGGGTGGCGCGAGGGCCTGTTGAAATTTTTGCAGAGTTGGAATGCCGCTCATGCCGGTGTAGATTCGGTACAGCGCATAGGCATGAAATGCCCCGGCTAGGAGGTCCTTGAAACTGTTCACCCTTACGTGCAAATCTCCAGAAAATCACGAATATACCCGCAACGAATCCGTTGATGACAAGATCGAGGGCGAACCCTGTCTGCCCAGCCTGATGCGCCAGCCCGTCAACAAACTGGGCGATCCCCATGCCAAAGATGAAACGGATTCCGGCGCCGCTCATGGACAACAGGGAATTGATCATCGAAAGCGCAGCAATGATGGCAAACCAACCGGCGCCGACTCTTACGATGCGTTCTGCACGTAGCTTCTGTTCCACCAAATTCGTGAGCGAGGATTGTGACGCGGCATTCAGGCTGGCTCCGGGTGTTGCCATGGGATACCTCCAAAAATGGTTATCGATCGCCGGGGAAGTGGCTGAATCCTACCAACAAGACCGCGAATTGCCAAGCAGATTTGGCGATAACTATGGGGCTACTTCGATTAACACTTTCGTGCGCGGTTGAACAGAGCCAATCTCGGCTACTGAAACTCCGCGGGCTGCGAGGGCCTGAATCAGCTCGGCGACCGATTCCTTCTGAATGGAGATGAGTAAACCACCAGCCGTTTGGGGATCGAACAACAGGCTCTTGAGATCATTGCTTATTTTGTCTTCGTAGGTGACCATGCATTCCGCGAATTCTCTATTGGCTTTGAGACCTGCAGGGATGTGGCCGGCACGTGCACACTCGAGAGCGCCTTCGAGTAGGCGCACTTTGCTTGTCTGAATTCGCGCCGAGACGTTGTCTGAGGCGAGCAGCATTTCGCGAAGATGGCCGATGAGGCCGAAGCCGGTGATGTCGGTTAGAGCGTTGACCGGAAAGTCAAAATCCCCACCCTGCCCAAAGACCGGGGAAGGGTGGGGCACCCCGGGTTGGCGATTCTTTGCGGAGTCTTGGTCCGCCTGGCGGGCGAGAGCGTCCGTTCCCACACTGCCAGTGGCGATTACTTCGCCGGCGGCTTTGTTTAGCGTCGTCATTGATACGACTGCCGCATCGATCCAGGCTTGTTTGGCTACTCCCTTCTTAATTGCAGTGGAAATTACGCCGGTGCCTAGCGCTTTCGTCAGGAGCAGGCGGTCTCCGGCTTGAGCGCCGCCGTTCTTCAGCACGCCTTTCGGATTAATCAATCCTGTAACCGAGTAGCCGAATTTGGTTTCGTCGTCGCGGATGCTGTGGCCGCCGATGATGGTGCATCCGGCTTCGATCATTTTTGAAAGCCCACCGGCAAGAATTCGCTCAAGGACTTCGAGGTCGCCTTTTTCCGGAAAGCAAACGAGAGCAAGGGCGGTGAGCGGGCGTCCGCCCATCGCGTAAATGTCGCTCAACGAGTTTGTGGCCGCGATCTGGCCGAATGTGTAGGGATCGTCAACTATGGGCGTGAAGAAATCGACGGTTTGCACGAGAGCCTGTTCGGGTGCGATTTTATACACTCCGGCGTCGTCGGCGTGGTCGAAGCCGACTAGAACGTTCGGGTCATGTTGCCGGGCTAATTTCCCAAGCACCGTGTCCAGCGCCGCCGGACTCAGCTTGGAAGCTCAACCCGCAGCTTTAACCGTCTCCGTGAGGCGAACGGTTTTCGTTTCGGACATGGACAGATTGTAAAGGGAACCGTCGCAGGTCGCGCGTCCCGCGCAAAATTGATGCCGCAGATTTTTGGGTGCCCTGCGGATTTGTTTTGGCGTACGACGAACGGGAGGCGAGATACGACGGCTTTCCTATTTGACCGTCACATCCTCAACCTGCAGCTCCGGATACGACTGGCCCCACTGCTCGCTGACATGTTCAAACGTCAAACGAAAGGGCTTGCTCTGTCCCGCAGCTAGCGGGGAAGCGGAGAGATCAACCGCATCGAAGTACGGCCCGAACTGCTGCAGTGTGCGGACCGTTACATTTTCGATCTGCGCGACCTGGCCGTAAGAATCCTTGAATGTGACGTGCGCGATGACGCGCGTTACCGTTTTGTCGCCAGCATTGGTCAGTGTGCCGTCAACGTAGGTCACGGTTGCGCCGACAAAGTTTTGAGCCTGGCTCATCTTCAGGTCAGTGAATTTGAGATTCGCTGCGTACGGAGGAGGGCCGGATGCGTTCTGCGGTTTTTCATGGGTGAGAAATGCCACCGTGATTACGACAGCCGCGATTGCCACCAGTGCGATAAGAATGATCCAGCGGCTATTGTCGCGCTCTTCCGGGATCGGTGGAGGTTGGATCAGCCCGCCCATGCAGCA
>QHZV01000201.1:0-4908 GCA_003224785.1 Acidobacteriota bacterium | reverse complement strand
TTGCCAGACTAATGCAACTCCGACAAAGCCGTAGTAAAACGCGTGATGCGTGATTGCAGGCGGGTCCTGCCGGCCGATCATGTCGAATATGAAATAGAGCGGCGTCAGGACCAACACCCCCCAGACACCGGCAATCCAGAAGACCACTTTCGCAAATTTCATAGGGAGCGGACTATTCCCCGCCGACTGTGAGGCCGTCTATGCGGATTGTAGGCGACGCGACCGCGCCTCGAAACTCGAGATCGTTTGCAATTTCCGAAATGTTCAGGAACATGTCTTTCAGGTTTCCGGCAACCGTGATTTCCTCGACCGGATAAGTCAACTCGCCCCCTGAAATCCAAAGGCCTGAAGCCCCCCGGGAATAATCGCCCGTGACAAGGTTCACGCCCATCCCGAGGAATTCGGTGACGTACAAACCTTGCTGAACATCGGCGATGAGCTGCTGAGGAGTCTTCGGACCGGGCTGAAGGAAGTAATTGCCAGGACCAATGCCGGGAGTTCCGGCGAGTCTGGCGGTGTAAGTGTTGAGCAAATACGACGCAAGCACGCTGTCTTCGATGACGACGGTTCGCCGAGTAGGGATGCCTTCACTGTCGAACGGACTGCTGCCAAAGCCGCCAACCATAGTGCCGTCATCAACCACCGTGACATTGGGCGAGGCAATTTTTTGCCCGAGCTTACCTGCTAAGAATGAAGCGCCGCGATAAACGGAATCGCCATTCACTCCCTCAAAAATGTGTTGCAGGATTGAATTCGCCACGAGGGGATCGAGAATGACTGGCACGTGCTGGGTCTTGACCTTGCGTGCGCCAAGCCGTCGCAGCGCGCGCTGGGCTGCCACCTTGCCGATGTGCTCTGGAGACTCGAGACGGTCCAGACTGCGGGCCACCGAGTACCAGTAGTCGCGCTGCATCGCCCCGTTTTCGTCTTGCGCAATTGGAACCGCGGCCACGGAACAATACGATCGCTGGAATTCGCCTACGAACCCATGAGAGTTCGCCAGGATTTTGTGTCCCGTGGCGGCATCAAATGATCCACCTTCCGAGTTCTTGATGCGCGGGTCGGAGTCGAGCGCCGCTTTCTCCGCACGACGCGCGTAACTGATGCGCTCTTCACCTGGAAGCGAATAGACATCAGCCGAATAGAGATCGAGATCACCTGAGAGCGCGCCAAGCTGCTCCGGCTCTGGAATTCCAGCGAATGGATCTTCCGACGTAATCTTCGCGAGCTCCAGCGCAGACTTCAGCATGCGGTCGAGACCTTGGCGCGAGAAGTCGCTTGAATGCGTGCTCGCCGAGCGCTTGCCGTGAAACACGCGCACGCCCACGGACCTTGACCCGGATTCCTTCAGAGTTTCGACCTGGCCGAGGCGAACCAGCGTAGAGAATTCATCGCCTTCGCGAATCACGCACTCGGCAGCAGTTGCGCCGCCGGACATGGCGCGGCGGACCAGGTCTTGGGCAAGCTGTTTGAGGTCAGTTTGGATTTGCTGTTCGAGAGTTGTTTGAGGCATAAGTCAAAAAAAACCTTCTACCAAAGGCAATAGGGACACAGAGGCACCAGGAAATCAAAAAGATAGTAACCCTGTGATTGAGCTTGCAACCACCTCTGGCGTGAAAAGATCCTATTGCATGAAGCCGCCGGGATCTTTCCGTGCTGTCCCGCCAACGGTCATGCGATCGAGCTTGGTAGTCGGCATGCCGACACCGACCGGTACCGCTTGTCCATCTTTGCCGCAGGTGCCGATGCCTTCGTCGAGTTTCAGATCGTTGCCGACCATGGAGACGTGTTTCAGAGCCTCCGGGCCATTGCCGATCAAGGTGGCGCCGCGAATCGGTGCAGTCACATGACCGTCTTCGATCAGATAGGCCTCGGAGGCGGAGAACACAAATTTTCCGTTGGTGATGTCCACCTGGCCGCCGCCGAAGTTCACTGCATAAACTCCGCGCTTGACGGAACGAATGATCTCTTCTGGATCGTCCTCTCCCGCGAGCATGTACGTATTAGTCATGCGCGGCATCGGGATGTGCTCGTAGCTTTCGCGGCGACCGTTGCCTGTGTTGGCCACGCCCATCAATCGCGCGGACAATTTGTCACTTAGATATCCCTTCAGAATCCCCTNCCAGGGCATGGTGCCGTTGTCAACTACTGTGCATTTCTCGCTGGCAACTTTCTTTCCGATCAAGCCGGCGAAGGCGGAAGTCTGCTTGCGATTGAAATCGGCTTCGAGGCCATGGCCAACCGCCTCGTGCAGCAGCACTCCGGGCCATCCGGGACCGAGCACTACTTCCATTTCTCCGGCAGGAGCTTCGCGGGCATCGAGTTGCAAAATGGCCTGACGGGCAGATTCTTTGGCGAAATATTCCGGCGTCTTGTCACCGAAGAAGAAATCCAGCGCCACCCTGCCGCCGCCACCTGAGCTACCGCGAGCGGAGGTGGCTTCGGTTTTCGCTATGCACGAAACGTTCAACCTTGCCAACGGCTGCGAATCCTCCGCGAATGTGCCATCTGAGCCGATCACCAGAATATTGCGCAACTCGTCTGAATAATTCGCCCGGACTTCTTTGATTCGAGGATCAAAGGCGCGGGCTGCGGCATCGGCGCGCATTACGAGTTCCACTTTCGCTGTGATCTCGGCGTCCACCGACGGCAAAGTGACGGGATACAAGCTGCGGGCCGCCTTCTGTTGAAATCCCGCGCTGTGAGTCTTTGCCGGGCCGCTGGCGATCAGGGCTGCGGTTTTCGCCGCATGCAATATTCTCGCTGGAGAGAGATCGTCCGTATAGGCATAGCCGGTGCGCTCGCCTGAAATAACGCGAATGCCACACCCTGCAGAGATTCCCTGCGAGGCAGACTTCACCATGGACTCGTCCACGCTCAGCGAAGTCGAGGAAAGATACTCAAAATAAAGGTCTGCGTAGTCGCCGCCCGCCGAAAGCGCCGCACCGAGGTAGCGCTCTAAATCGTTCTCAGTAAGGCCGTAGTGCTGGAAAAAGAAAGGATTTCTATCCACGGTAATTAGATGACCTCACGCCAGGAAGGACTCCGGCCATTATATCGGGTGATCGGGCGATCGGGTCATCGGGCGATCTGAAAAAGCTGTTTCAGCAGATTGCGCGGCATGTCCGGTCCGTGCGTGTCAGATCACACGACGACCCCGATTCCAATGTTCATCCATCACAGACAAGCCCCTGAGCTTTGTGCAACCCTTCCGGCATGACTTCTGAAACACTGGCTGCCGCTCTTGGTGATTTCCTCTCGGGCAGCAGCAGCGCGGTAGTAATCGAGGACGGCGGGATAACGTTCGATCTGGCGCAGGCGAAATACTCCGTCTTGGGCGAGAACAATAAATGCCTGCTGCATTTGTGGTCTGCGGAGCGGAACGTCGTGCGGCGCGTGCTGGATTTGGAGACTAAGGGCGAGACCTTGCGCGTGACCGTGCAGCGCATGGGACAACCTAAACCGACAAAATTGGAAATTTGCCGGGAACGTGACCGCAGGACGGCATCGGCGAAAAAACAAGCGCGCCTTGCCTACAGACGCGTGCTCGAACGGGCACTTGGCAGAAAGTTTCCCGATCTAACGCTGGTGCAGCTAAACACTTCAATGGACCTGGAGAAGTCCTTCGGTCCGATCTACGCGCGTGGGCTGCTGAGGCGCGGTCAATCAGGGTTTGCGGTACTCGCTGTAAACCGGCAGGAGCTGCAGTCTTCGATTGATTCTTCGCTGACGTTCGGAATTCTGTGGCTGGATGTTTGCCGCCAGGCGCATGCCGGAAAGATGGTAGTTGAGGGGCTCAAGCTGATTGTGCCGACGAAGTGCTCGGAGCTCGTGCGCGCGCGAATGGCACACCTGAACCCGAGCGCAGCCAAGTGGCAGCTGTACGAACTGGATGAGCGTTCGGACGAAATCACCGAGGTAGAGGTTTTTGATCGCGGAAATATTTCCACCCGATTGATCCGCTGTGCTGACGAGAGCGAAGTTGAACGGCGTTTTGCGGAGCCAATTGCCTTGGTTCGTACACTCATGCCCGAAGCGGAAACGGCCCAGCTGTCGTCTGCAGAGGTTGCGTTTCGTTGTCATGGGCTGGAATTTGCGCGCGCTCGGCTGACGGCCAAGCCTGGAAATTTTCGGAGCGAACCGGAAATTGTGTTTGGTTTGGGCGCGGAGGAAAGAGTTCTGGACGGCGCGAATTTCGCGAATCTGGAACGGCTGGTTCGCAGCATTGGAGAGGCGCGCCACGCCGAAGGTCCACGCGACAATCGTTTCTGGCGTCTGCATCCGGAGCGTTGGCTGGAGTCGTTGGTGGTCAAAAATATTTGCGCGCTAAATGACGGCCTCGACCGCCGGTGGTGCTATTCGCAGGTGCCCGCGTTCTCCGCGTCAGATCGCGCGATGATTGATGTGCTCACAGCAGCACGCACAGGTCGCCTCGCGGTGGTCGAACTCAAAGCTGATGAGGACATTCATTTACCGCTGCAAGGAATCGATTATTGGTCGCGAGTGGCCTGGCACCACGCCCGCGGAGAGTTCCAGAAATTCGGATATTTTGCCGGACGCGAGCTTTCAGCCGAATCTCCTCTGCTGATGATGGTGGCTCCATCACTGCGAGTGCATCCCGCGACAGATACGCTGTTGCGCTACATTTCGCCGGAGATCGAGTGGGTGTTGCTCGGGATTGACGAGCGATGGAGAGAAAAGCTGCGGGTTGTGTTTACGAAGAGGCCAGAAACAATACAGCTTAGGACGGCGGTTTAGTAAGCTTGCGGCTTTCCCACTCAAGCCAAAGGCGGGATTGAATGGGGCACAAGTCGCTATTGCTTCCAGATTCCCAGCAGCCTTCTCACATCAATGATTTGCCCCAGATGATGGGCGGTGTGGTCGGCAACCAGCATTGCCTCTCGCAGC
>QHZV01000200.1 GCA_003224785.1 Acidobacteriota bacterium | reverse complement strand
ATTTCGCCAATGCCGACATGGTTGGGCACTCGGGCAAACTGGAGCCGACCATCAAAGCCGTCGAGACGGTTGACGCCTGCTTAGGCCGAATCGAGCTTGCTGTGCGCAGTAAGGCCGGAGCTATGCTGATCACGGCCGATCACGGCAATGCCGAGATGATGATTGATCCGGTTAGCGGCGGCCCGCACACGTATCACACAACCAATCCTGTTCCATTTATTGTTGTCGCAGAAAACTCGAAACAGTTCACGCTGAAGCCAGGCGGGTCGCTGCGCGATATCTCGCCGACTATTCTCGGCATGCTGGGATTGCCGGAGCCGAATGAGATGACGGGAACCGATCTTCGGGTCAAGCTCGGCTGAGAATGCCTCGCGTCACGAAAACACGATTTGTGATTGCCGTGCGTGATTTGAACGTCTCGTCGGCGTTCTACAAAGACGTCCTCGGATTCGAAATTCATCCCATGCCGCCTCCTGGCTTGATGATCTATTCCTCCGGGAATTGCACCATCATGGCTGGTGAATGTCGTGACGCGATTCCGCCAGCTGAGCTCGGCGATCACTCTTATTTTGCGTATCTGGAGATTGCTGAGATTGACGCTTTCTATCAGGAGATCATTTCCTCGGGTACCAAGATCTGTAAGACCATCCGTACCGAAACGTGGGGAGTGCGGGAGTTCGGATTGGTGACCGCAGATGGACATCGCATAATGTTTGCCTGCCCGGCCATAAAATGAGCTTAACGCGCAAGAAGCTTCTCATCGCCACCCATCATCGGCTCGAACTCTGGATTGCACCAGAGTGGTTTGCTGATCGCCTCCGCAAAGAATTTACTGAATTCGAAGTTGTGCGTATTGCTAATGACGCTCTGGTGAAAGAGCTACCAGACACAGAAATCGTTTTCACGTTTTCATTGAACCCAGAACAACTTGGCATCGCGCGCAAGCTCCGATGGATCCACTCTCCTGCCGCTGCCGTTCATCAGTTTCTGTTCTCGGAATTTGTGAACGGTGATGTGATCCTGACCAATGCGCGCGAGGTCCACGGCGCGGTTGTTGCCGAGCAGGTCACAGCCATGATCTTCGCAATGGCGAAGCGAATTCCGCAGGCGACGCGTTTTCAGCAGCAGAGGATTTGGGGGCAGGAAAACATCTGGGAGCTGGACGGCGGTCCGCGCGAGATTGCCGGAGCGACACTAGGCCTGGTCGGGCTTGGCAGCATCGGCCGCAACGTCGCCAGGCACGCTGCAGGTCTCGGCATGAGAGTGATCGCTGTGCGGCAGCATGTTGATGGTCCGAAACCGGAGTCGGTTCATGAAGTCCTGCCGACTTCACGCATCAACGAGATGTTGAGCGCTGCGGATTATATTGTGCTCGCGGCGCCTGTTACGCCGGCAACGCAACACATGATTGGACGAGAGCAGCTGGCTAAAATGAAGTCTGACGCGTTCTTGATCAACGTGGGGCGAGGATCGTTGATTGACGAACCCGCGCTGATCGAAACGCTGCGAAAACGCAAGATCGGCGGCGCCGCACTGGATGTCTTCGATCAGGAGCCGCTGCCAGCAGAGTCTCCCTTCTGGGACCTCGACAATCTTCTGATCATGCCGCACACCGCCGGCATGACCGCTAAGCTGTGGGAGCGGCACTACACGCTGTTCTCGGAGAATCTGCGGCGCTATTTGAGTGGACAGCCTCTACTTGGGCTTGTTGACAAGAAGGCGGGATATTGACGCGGAGAAATGCAGAACTCAGAAGTCAGAATGCAGAAGTAAGACTACCTTGCTTTGCATTCTGAATTGTACTTCTCGCTTCGACATAGCTGCCCGATGCTAGACTCCTGTTAGCGGCTTGGCCCCATGCGCATTCTCACTCGCTACATTCTTCGCGAAGTCATTTCTCATGCGCTGATCGGGACCGCCATCTTCACATTCATCATTTACACCAAAGAACTTGGGCTGATTCTCGAGTTGGTCGTCCGCAATAGCGCTCCGCTGCCCAGCGCAATTCAGCTGTTCCTGCTGGTCATACCGGAAGCACTAACTATCACCTTGCCCGCCGGAGTTCTCATTGGAATCCTGATCGGTTTGAGTCGTCTCGCTGCCGATAGCGAAATCACTGCGATGAAGGCCAGCGGCATTGGCGTTTGGCACTTCTTGCGTGTTCTTTCGATCTTCTTTCTTGCGGCCTGGCTGCTGGCGCTTGGAAATAGCGTTTACCTGGCACCGCGTTCTCAGGAGGCTTTGGTTCACCTGCAAGATCAATTGAAGGGCTCGCAAGTTTCGTTTGAAATCCAGCCGTGAGTTTTCTATGAGGGCTTTCCGAAGCTGGTGCTTTACGTTCACGACGTGAAGAGCGCGGAAGGAGCAGCGATCTGGAAAGGTGTATTTCTCGCTGACATGAGTAATCCGTCGGCCCCGAGAATTACCTTGGCAGAGAAGGGAATCCTTGTCAGCGAGAGTCGCAACACTCTGCACTTGCATCTAGTGAATGGTTCGGCGCACGAACTTGATCCGGCGAAGCCTGACCAGTATCAGATTTCGACTTTTCAGGAAACCGACCTGCCCATTTCGCTGCCTGAATCGGCGGCGACAAAGGATCAGCAGCCAGCTTCCATTTCGCAAGTGCCGACTCTGCAGCTGCCATCGCTCGCGCGTACAAGAAAAAGTCCTGTGGTGGCGCGATGGTATTGGATCGAGTTTCATCGCCGGCTTGCATTGCCGACCGCATGCATCGTTCTGGCGCTGGTTGGATTCCCGCTCGGCTTGTCGGCAAAAAAGGGAGGAAAGTCGGCGGGATTCGTTCTGACCATTATTCTGGTTTTCGCCTACTACTTCGTGTCATTGTTCGGACTATCGCTGGCGAGGCAGGGAAAAGTTTCGCCGGGAGTCGGCGTCTGGTTGGCGGACGTGGTCTTTCTGTTTCTCGGCGGCTTCCTGCTTTGGCGCTCGGAGCGGCGTCCGTTTGAAATCGCTGCTTTAAAAACCAATTGGGCTTCGCTCAAAGCAAAAGTCCAGGGTGGAACTCTCTTGCTTCCGAGTACGCCGACCGAGAACGCTTTCGAACGTGCGGTCACTCGCAAACGCGTGTTCAGTGCCAGCTTTCCTATGCTGCTCGATGATTATGTGTTGCGGGATTACGTGGTTAACTTCGGCTTGATTGTGGGATCTCTGGTGGTGCTGTCGCTGATCTTCACTGTTTTTGAACTGTTGACAGATATTCTGCGCAACCAGGTATCGCCGTGGATCGTGGGCGAATATCTGCTGAACGTTACGCCGTACTTGCTCTACAACACCGCACAATACGGCGTGCTGCTGGCAGTGCTGATCACTTTGGGCTTGATGGAACGATCGAATGAGATGACGGCTCTCAAGGCTACCGGAATCAGTATTTATCGGGTGATTGTGCCTGTACTGCTGGCGGGAATCGTTGTGGCCGTGGCGTTGTTTCTTTCAGACCAGTTTTATTTGCCTCACGCCAACAAGCGGCAGGATGCCCTCTTGAATAAGATCAAGGGCCGGCCCGCGCAGACGTATTTGAATCCGTATCGCAGATGGATATTCGGCCAGCACGGCACGATCTACTACTACCAAGTTTTCGATTCCGACCGGAACCAGTTTGGCGATCTTTCTGTGTTTCAGTTCAACCCTGCGACGTTTCAGCTGGTGAACCGCATTCATGCCGACCGCGCACATTGGGAAGACAGGCTGGACCGTTGGGTCTTGGAGCAGGGTTGGCAACGCTCATTCCAGAATTCCGCGATAGGCGACTACAAGAAGTTCGATGTCTCTACATTCAACGTCGTCTCCGAGCCCCCGTCGTACTTCAAAAAAGAAGTCAAGCAGTCGCTCGAAATGAATTACGAGCAGCTCAGCCGTTATATTCACGACCTGCAGCAGAGCGGATTCGAAGTGGTCAGGCTGAAAGTGCAGCTCTATAAAAAGTTGGCGTTCCCTGTAATCACGTTTGTCATGGGAGTTCTGGCTATCCCGTTTGCGCTTTCAGCAGGGAAGCGGGGTGCGCTTTCTGGAGTTGCGATTGCGATTGGGGTGGCGGTGGTTTATTCGATCGTGTCGGGATTATTCGAAGACATGGGCAACATCAGCCAGTTGCCTCCACTGCTGGCCGCCTGGGCGCCAGATGTGATTT
>QHZV01000199.1 GCA_003224785.1 Acidobacteriota bacterium | reverse complement strand
ATGCGAGGTCAGCCTCCGCCGCTGAGCTGTTTGCCCGAATTGTGCAGCTTGAAAAGCGGGGAACAGTAATCGGCGACCGGACTTCCGGCGCTGTGATGGAAGCCAAACACTACGACGAGCAGATGGGCACCGACACAGTTATTTTCTACGGCGCCTCCATCACCGAATGGGACTTGATCATGGCGGACGGGAAGAGCCTGGAACACAATGGAGTGATGCCGGACGAACTTGTACTGCCGGATGCTCGTCATCTGGGAAGTGGTCGCGATCCTGTCTTAGCCCGAGCCGCCGAAATTGTGGGGGTGAAGGTCAGTTCGGATGAGGCCGGGAAAGCATTCCCGTACGAATGGCCTCCCGAGTAGATATCGTTCAATTCTTGAAACCACCGCTTCCCTGATGAAGGATGCTGCGCTGCTGACCACTGGCCCTACTCTTCGAGAAAAACTAAGCACACCGGCGATGGCACTCTTGCAACTTCGCTGCCGCCGCTAAGCTTTCCGGTCTGCGCATCTATCTGGAATGCGACAATGTTGCCGCTCTCCTGGTTGGCTACGAGCAAATGCGCGCCCGAGGGATCAACAGCAAAATTGCGTGGCGTCTTACCGCCGCCTGGCACACGTTCCACGAACGTAAGCGTTCCCCTTCCTTTATCAATCGCGAATAATGCGATGCTGTCGTCGCCTCGGTTTGATGTGTACAAGAATTTTCCGGTTGGGTGCATTGCTATTTCAGCAGCGTCGTTTTTTCCGGAGAATCCGGACGGGAGCGCAGAAATCTTTTGCACCGACTTGTAAGTCTCTTTCGCATCGTTTGCAAAGACGGTCACAGTCGAATCCAGCTCACCCAAAACGTACATAAACTGTCCATCAGAGGAGAAGGCAACATGGCGTGGGCCAGTGCCGGGTGCGAGCGTTGCCGAGAAGAAATCTTTTCCGTCCGGCGAGGCTGAGCTTCCATCGCGCGTCAGGGCCCCTTTATCTGCATCGAATTTGTAAATCAGCACGCGATCGAGCCCGAGGTCGGAAACATAAGCAAAGCGGTTGCGCGCGGACGTTTCGATCCAATGAGCGTGCGGCTTCTCTTGGCGCTCTTTATTAGGTCCGACCGCGCCTTCATCTTGAATTACAGACGAGGCTTCGCCTATATGCCCGTCAGCAGCGAGCGGGAAGGCCGCAACATTTCCTCCGTTGTAGTTCGCAACCAGGACGTAGTTGCCGCTTTTGTCGAGAGAGATGTAGCAAGGATCAGCTCCGCGTGATGCTACCTCGTTCAGCTCTCGTAAGTTGTGCGTTTTCGGATCAACCGCGAATGCAGTCACGCTGCCGCTAGCCGCCCCTTTATAGTCATGGGTTTCATTGACCGCGTACAGAAATTTGCGCCTGGCATCAACTGCCAAAAACGATGGATTTGATGTTTCGGCCGCGACTCCGAGGGGCGAGGCCTTGCCCGACGCCGCATCGAATTCATAAGCATAAATTCCCTTGCTGCCGGTGTCTGTATAGGTGCCCACATAGAAGACGTACTTCTTGCTCTTAGCTAGGGTTGACGCTGTGGCGCAGAACAATAGCAGCATTAGAAATGCGCAGCGAATGCGGCCTGCATTTTTCATCGAACTCTCCATTTATGCAGAAGTGTTGACCTGACTTCGCGCTCAAATCAATTCGCGAGACCTACCTATGGTTGCGCTCGCGCGCTAAAACTCAATTTACTAATTAGAGTGTCGATCTCATCTTCACTTCCCGCAGCGAACGTGAATGACACGATTTGGCCTTTCTCAATCATCACCAGCGAGCTTTGCCACATGGTCAGCTTGCCGCGCTCCTTGCTGAAATCGCCGCGCACCAATTGCTTTGCGCCGACCGAGAAAGAATATGGTTCATTCACCACTTTGAATCCTCGCTGCTCGGCCAGTTCCGAGATCGGCCCAAAATAGTCGGAAGCCTGTTTGACCCCGTGATACTCGGCCAGGCTCTCAGCGGCAATTACAACCGCAGAGTTGATGCTTTCTCCAGGAGCGGCCGGAGGCCGTTCGAACATCGCCAGCAAAGTCTCCGAGTTTCCTAGCGAGGCTGGCGCAGATTGTGAATCGCGTTGCTGTGCGCTGTTACTTTCGGCTCGCATTTCGTCGGTCCGGTCCACCCATCCGAACGGAGTCTTATAAGTGAAGCCGAAACGCGAACACTTAAGCGTGCCTTCCACAATTGGGCCACACTCTTGCGCCTTGGACGTCCCTGGCATCATGGACTGAGGTTTGTTTTGCGCTGGAACACTAGTGGCGGTCGCCATCAAGAATGCGATCAGCGCGAGACGAAATGGGTTTCGCATCCACTCAATGTTACAGAAACCTGCTGAATCAGGGTGCCGAATCCGAGCATTAGAAGCTAAAGCTGAGAGCCGCTGCGATCCTACGCTGCTTGTGCCATCACCGGCTGTCCACAATGCGCACATCGTCGCGCCTCGATCGGAATCTCACTCAGGCATTCCGGACACTTCTTGCTCGTCGGGCTCGCCGGCGCATCACCGCGATGCATCCGCGCAATCAGAGCATTCACCGGGGTTACCACAAAGAAGTACACGGCCGCGGCAACCAGGAGGAAAGCGACAGCGGCATTAACAAAATCTCCGACCGCGAATTCACTGCCATGCACGGTGAATTTGATCGCGGAAAAATCCGGCTTGCCGACCAGAGCGGCAATCAGCGGCGTGAGCAGGTCTTTGGTGAAGGCCGAAACCACCGTGGCGAAAGCCGCACCGATCACGACGCCGACCGCCATATCCACAACATTACCGCGAAGGATGAACTGCTTGAATCCGCTGAGCACAGCCATAGTTGCCTCCAAGTCTGGACGGCGGAACTCTAGTCGCTAGCGGCTCGCGAGTCAACCCGTATGTTATTAGTAGGACGTTAATAGGACGTGGGGGCACGCCGTCCTCGCCCGTTTGATTGTGGAGAACTACACCAGTGCTAGCCGCGTTTCAAAGAATTCTTCAACCCGCATCAGGATCTCCGGCGGCGCCTTCGACTCATAAATCGCCTTTCGCAACCCCGCCCCGCCGGGAACGCCATGCGTAAACCACGATGCAAACTGCTTCATCTTGCCCGTCGCATCCGGCAGCTCTTCTTCGATCAGCATTCGAAAATACGTGCGAATCATCTGGTAGCGATCGGTTTCCAAAGGCTCTTCGTATGAACCGGAGAATGTGGGGGCAGCCGCCCTCGGCTGTCCGGTCGAGCCAAGCTCGATAATTTGAGGTCTGTGTGCTGTTCCCACGTGAGCGGCGCTCAATCCCTCGCAATACTGCTGAATCTGCCTGAAGATCCACGGATTCGCTGGCGCAGTCCGCCCAATCATTACCGCATCGCATCCAGTCGCCGCGACCATGGCGCAAGCATCTTCCGGACTGCGAATGTCCCCATTCCCAATCACCGGAATCCTCACGGCATCTTTCACCGCCGCGATCCACTCCCAGCGCGCGTTGCCGCTATACCCTTGCTCGCGTGTACGCGCATGCAGCGCGACCGCGCACAGCCCGCAATCTTCCGCGATTTTCGCCAGCTCTACACAAACAATTTCTTCATCATTCCATCCCGCGCGAAATTTCACCGTGAATGGAATCGTCACTGCCGCGCGCACCGCCTCAACAATTCCTCGAAGGCGCGGCAAATCCCGCAGCAGCCCTGACCCGCCATTGCACTTCACAACTTTTTTCGCCGGACATCCCAGATTCAAATCCACCAAATCGAATCCCAGGTCTTCGACAATCCGCGCCGCGTGCGCCATCACTTGCGGATCGCTCCCAAAAAGCTGTGCCGAAATCGGATGCTCATCCTCATAAAAATGCAGATACCGCTTCGCCTTCTGGTCTTTCGCGCGCAGTACTCCATCCGCCGACGTGAACTCAGTCATGATCAGCCCGCACCCGCCCAGGTTTCGAATGAATCGCCGAAACACGGTGTCGGTGACACCGGCCATCGGCGCCAGCACCGTCGCCGGAGAAATCTTGACTGAGCCGATCCGAACAGATGAAGGGACCACAACCTGTGTCAGCACGGCTTGTGTGGGTCGGACATTCTTGTCCGACTCGGCGGGCGAGGCGCCCGCCCCACACGAGCTGTCATTGTCCCAAGACTTCTTCACAGATTTATTCTACCTTCCGAGTTTCCGGTCCAATTCCGCCAGCGCTGCTTCAAGCATCTGCCGATGTCGCGGATTACATGCAACCTGCAACTGCTGCAAAATGTGCTGCCGCGAAAGTCCAATGCCATTCCGCTCGTGCTCGGCGGCAATC
>QHZV01000198.1 GCA_003224785.1 Acidobacteriota bacterium | reverse complement strand
CGCAGTTGTTTATCCCTTGTCCACATCAGCGTGGGCGGGCTGATCAGAATAGATGCTATGAGGTGAGCGTCGATTGCGCCGATCCCGAGCCCATATAGGCGGCGGACTTCGATGAGCGTACGTACTTCGCCCATTTGCGCCACTCGTATCTGTGGCAAGAGATCGAGTAAGGCGAGCGTCTTGCCGCGGTCCCGCAACGATCCCAGAGCGAGTTCCGCGATAATTAATGGATGAATCACAATTCGGTTGTGATTGAGATGCTGCTGCATCTCGGGGATTCCGAACCGGAGATGATCAATCCAAACGGACGTATCCGCGAGAATCAATTCGAATTCGCTCTGCGCCGCGGAACACGTTTGAGGTCAGGCATACTCCCGCCCAACACCGCCAATCTGCGAGCACTTTCTCGCTCGATCAAGGCCTTGAGGGCTTCGCGAAGCAGTGCCGTTTTCTCCGCCACGCCGGTAAATTCCTGCGCAACGCGGAGAAGATCGTCGTCAAGGGCAACCGTTGTTCTCATAAGGCACACATTATAGCATTGTTTGATGCTACATTTGATGCTACTACCCACGAACATGCTCGTCTCCGGTAATCTGAGATCGAAGGCGCGCGAAAGGGAGGAAAGGAGGTCAGTCCCGACGTGAGCGAATGATATTGCGGGGGATAGGTGGCGACACCACCAGCAGATTTCTTGAGTTGTCGAACAAAGCACTGTGCAGGGCTTCCAAGTAGCCGCATATGAACGCACATTACGATTCATCAACGCGAGTCAGTGCAGACAACGGGACCTTTACCCACTTGTTGTTCTGCGTAGTGAAACATCGCCCTTCGGGCGGATTCTTTGCCCATGCTGGCTTCCCAGCGACGACCGTGAAGTAACTCGCTATGCCAGGCGCATTGTGAGTTTCAATGCTCAACAGGTACGGTTTCTCGGAATCCACCAGTGGTGCAGGCTGTCCGTTTTCAGGTATGGACTGTGCGTAGCCCTTGGGAACCACTCCATAGCGAATTGAGCGAAGTACCCAGACAGGCTCGCCCGAACTCGTTGGCCCGGTTGGGTGGATACTCCACAAGGCGAACTTCGGATCGTCTACCGTTTGCCCTGCCGTCGCGTACTCTGGACTGAATACGGTCAATTCGCTGAGTTTTCCGCTTCCTGATAGCAGGAACTCCGTGCCGTTAGCGCCACTCTTCAACTTTACCTGTGTAGGTTGCTCGAAGTTCAAGGTTATAAACAAGAAGGCCACTGGCAGCAAGACAAACAGGAACCACCATAGCGAACTCCTGCATCCCGCCACAATTGCTAGGACCGCTGAAGTGAGCGCACCAATCCATATGATCAAAATGAAGACTGGTGGACTGGGCCGCACAGAGTACGGGAGAAAGCAGTACGCCAGCACTGCTCCCATGACTACGACGCCTATGAGTCCGGCGAGATTTGAATTACGTGTTCGTGGGGTTTCCATTTCCGGAGTGTTGCACTGATTAAAGAAGTAAGTGCGCCTACGGTTGAACGGGCCATTTCGCTCACAGATCTCGGATCCAAGGCCTTACACTCCCGCGTGCGCCTTCTCCCTGCGCCCAGCATAAAGCGGAAAGGCTTCCGCAAGTTCGAGCACTTTGCGCCGTATTCCGTTAAGGCTAGACGCGTCATTCCTATTGTTCAGCGCTTCGGCGATCCATCGCCCCACCTGCCGCATCTCGGCTTCCTTCATCCCTCGAGTAGTCAGTGCCGGAGTGCCAATGCGAATGCCGCTAGGCTTCATCGGAGGGTTGGTATCAAACGGAATTGCGTTTTTGTTTACGGTAATTGCGGCCTCGCCCAATGCCTTCTCGGCATCGCTCCCCAGCATGCCTTTTGAGAAGACGTCCACAAGCATCAAATGCGTGTCGGTGCCTCCCGAAATAATGCGAAAGCCCTCTGCGGCTAGTGTCTCGGCAAGTACTTTCGCATTGGCAACAATCTGACGAGCGTAATCGCGGAATTCCGGCTGCAGCGCTTCGCGGAAGCAAACTGCCTTCGCCGCGATAATGTGCACCAGCGGTCCGCCCTGCATCCCCGGAAATACCACTTTGTCAATCGCGGCCCCGAATTCTTGACGGGAGAGAATCATTCCCGCGCGCGGTCCCCGCAGAGTCTTATGGGTAGTTGTGGTAACAATCTGCGCGTGCGGCACTGGCGACGGATGCACCCCGCCCGCTACCAGTCCGGCGAAGTGCGCCATGTCAACCAAAAACAGCGCGCCAACTTTGTCGGCGATCTGCCGCATGCGCGCGAAGTCAATAATTCGCGGATACGCGCTGCCTCCCCCGATGATCAGCTTCGGACGTTCTTTCTCCGCCAGCTTTTCCAGATCGTCATAATCAATCGTCTCAGTCTCTTTGGTGACGCCGTACGGAACGATGCGATAAGTTTTGCCGGAAAAATTCAGGTGATGGCCATGCGTGAGATGTCCGCCATGCGCCAGGTTCAGGCCAAGAATCGTGTCCCCCGGCTGCAGCACCGCAGCATATGCTTCCATATTCGCTGACGATCCCGAGTGTGGTTGTACATTGGCATGCTCGGCCCCAAAAAGCTCCTTCGCCCGGTCGCGCGCGAGGTTCTCGACAACGTCAGCGTACTCGCAGCCCCCGTAGTAGCGCTTGCCCGGATATCCCTCGGCATACTTATTCGTGAACACCGATCCCATAGCTTCCAGCACCGCCTCGCTCACAAAATTTTCGGAAGCAATCAGTTCCAGCCCCTGATGCTGGCGTCGGGTTTCGTTATCAATGGCAGCTGAAATATCAGGATCGGCTTCGAATAGCGGGCGGGACATTTTGATTTTCATGATGTGTGCTCGGCGAAAATATTGTAACAACAAGCGCTCAGCAATCAGCACTCAACATTCAGCCGATGGCCGCCTTCTTATAAACTTCCGCATTATGTAGCTCCATGAAACGATCAGGCCTACCCAACGGCTTGAATCCGAATTTTGCGTATAGCTGGTGCGCATCGCGAGTGGCCAGTGTCCAGCGCCGCAGTCCCTGCAATTGCGGATGCTGCACGATACATTCCATCAGGAAGTTTGCCAGTCCCCGCCTTCGGTGAGATTCGATGATGAACACGTCCGCGAGATAGGCAAATGTCGCGTAGTCGGTAATTACCCGCGCAAAGCCAATCTGACCCGGGCCTTCGTAGATTCCAAAGCACAGGGAATTTTCTACGGATTTCACAAACACATCGCGAGGTATGTCCTTGGCCCAGTACGAAGCTCTCAGAAAATCATGCACGAGTTTTAGATCGAGCCGCGAGCGATCGGTACTCACCGTAAATTCGCCGCGCGAATATTCCACAGATTTCATGTGATATCCCGCACAGGAAACAGATACTCCAGCGTCAAGGTTTTGCTGAGTGCTGATTGCTGAGTGCTGACTACTTGAACGCCTTCCCCAAAAACGACGCCAGATGCCAGCCATCCAGATACTTATAAGGCGTTTCCCCAATTGAATAATGGCCGCATGGCAGTACCGCAACTTTGTGATCGAGTTTGTGGCCCTGGAATTGTTCAACTACCTGGCGAGAGAACTCCGGCAAAAAAGTCAGGTCATATTTTGCATAAATGACCAGCGACCTCTTGGGCCAACGCGCGAACTGCTCGAAGTAAGACATCGGACTGATCGCCGTCCACAGCGAACGCAGCCTTTCTAAATCGATCTGCGGCTCCAGTCCTTCTCGAATATGCCGCGTGGACTGTCCGTGCCATACGACATCGGCAAAATAGGTTGAAGCGTGATTGAACGCAGCAACTTGAATTCGCCGATCGTGGGCAGCCGCAATAAACGCGTAACAGGAACCGAGACTCGTCCCCACGATCCCCAGCTTTTCGTGACCCTCCTGCTCGAGCCAATCGAGGCAGCAGCGAATATCGAGCACGCCCTGTCGGGTCGCGTCGAGCGTGCGCCCGATGTTGGCGGAAACAGCATAGTCCGCACGCCGAATTTCAGCCGGTCGCCGGATGTCGTGGTATGGCATGCTCAGCCGCAAAACCGAAATGCCCAGCCGATTCAAGATGCGGCAAAGAGTGTTGTGGCTGAGTGCGTCTGAGTTCCACTGCGGCAGCAACACAACTGCACTTTTTCCCTGCGCGGCAGGAAACCAGCGCGCGTTGGCCAGGTTATTCTCGGCATACGGACTGCGCACAGGAGACGTGAATCGCAGGAACTCTGCATGTGTTCCCCGTACTTTATCCTCCAGCACCGGATCGGGGACATCACGCGTGCTGAAGACCTGAACTTCTCTTGTCTCAAGCCGGAAGTCGCTCGGAGTTACGTACGAAAAGAATTCATCGCTGGCTGCGACAGCACGGGAATTGTATTCCCGCAGATTGTGCTCACGCTGTTCATCCGTTTGCGACGGCAAGAATCCATTGCGGCAGGGCCACTCACGCGTCCACGCAATTCCCCACTCCATTGGCCGAACCACGCGGTTATTGTCAACCGACGTAAGCCGCGTTTCCCAGTCATACATCCAGCGGGCGTAGAGAGAGGGCATTGAATCAAGGATAACAAAGCGAGCGTTCAGCACTCAGCCGCAGCTAATCCTTATCGTCCGCCGTCGAGCGCGGCTCGGGATCTCAGGCGTGTCTCGCAAATCGGTTAGGGCCGTAGCTGCAATGGCGGGGTTGCGCTTGCCGCCACTTGTCGGAGAATTCAGCAGTGAGTACGATGACCGCCATGAAGTCACGAATTACGATATGGCAAGTTGCTCTCATTGTGCTGGCGGTGCTCATCTCGATGGCAGTGGCGAATTATGACAAAATTCTGCCCCACAGATGGGAGACCTACACTGCGTCCGACGGCAGTTTCAGTATCGAGCTTCCCGGCAAGCCAACGTTGCAGAACGTGCAGGCTCCCGTTGAAGGCGGCGGGGTCACGCCGTTAACCCTGGTCAGCGTCAACCCGACTAGTAACACCGTCTATATGTGCAGCTATGCCGAGGATGAAAACATTGAAAAGAAATCACCGGACGAAGCACTTGAATCTGGGCGCGATGGCAGTTTACGCAAGATACAAGGAACAGTGATAAGCCAGAGGAGTATGACAGTGCAAGGCTACCCCGCATTGGAAATGCAGGCCCGTGCGCGAGGGGAATCGCTCGTTGATTCACGGATGATTGTCGCGGGTAAACGCCTCTACATGATTATGGCAGTGGCATCCGTTCAGCAAGACAGAGAACCAAAAACGATCCAGCGGATGTTCGAATCTTTCAAAATAATCGGGCAATGAGCGGTATCGGTTTTAGCAGTACCTTCTCGGCACCCGTTTCGAGATCGCGCAAAGGATTTCGTAAGGAATTGTATTGGCTAATTCAGCATGCTCCCGCGCATCAACGCTGAGTCCATCGTACGATCCGAGCAGCACCACTTCATCGGCAACTTCTACTCCGGGAATTCCCGTCACATCCACAGTGGTAAGGTCCATCGATATCCGTCCTACGATCGGCGCATAATGCTCGCGTACAATCACGCGCCCCCCACCAGAGAGTCCGCGATTCAGGCCATCTGCATATCCGACCGGAAGAATTGCAATCCGCGACGGCGCTCTTGTCACGTAGGTCCCGCCATATCCAAGCGCTTGGCCGGCGCGCATCTCGCGCAGCGAAAGGATTCGCGTCTTCCAGGTCAGAACAGGCTTCACGGCAAGCCTAAGCCCGGATCCGCTGACGACGCGACCGGCACGCTCGAACGGCAAGTGATATCCATACAGTGCCAGACCCGGACGCACCATCGTGTTCCAGCTTTCGTGATGGGAAATCACGGCCGAAGTATTTGCCGCGTGGACCAAAGCCGGCTCGAAGCCATATTCACGAAGCACTCGCCGCGCATCGGCGAAAACCTTCAGCTGTTCGCTGACGGACGGCGCGTCCAGCACTTCGGAGGAAGCCAGATGCGTCGCAAATCCCTCGAGCTTCAAATGCGGTGATGCCTTCAATGCTTCGCAGATTCGCGGCAACTCTTCCGGAGTTGCTCCCAGCCGCCCCATGCCGCTATCAAGTTTCAAATGGATCGCATGTTGCGGCACGCCAAGACGAGCCGCCGCGCGCTCCAGCAGTTCGATGTGTCCGATCTCCCAAACCGTCGCCGTCAGATCCAGCCTGACGATTTCTTCCTCCTCGCCACGCCAGAAGCCAGTCATCAGCAGAATTCGCGTCGCGATTCCTTCTTCGCGCAGCGGTATCGCCTCATCCAGCGAGGTCACGCCCAGCCAGGTTGCGCCTTCTTCCTCAAGAACTCTTGCGCACTCCACCGCGCCATGGCCATATCCGTAGGCCTTCACCACCGCGCAAACCGTCACTCCGCTGCCAACGTATTTCGCAACCGTGCGGTAGTTCTGGCACAATGCGGAAAGCGAAACTTCCGCCCACGTCGGCCGCGTCGCCGTTCGTTTCGCAATGTCGAGAGTCGCCACTGCAGGATTATAATTCGCCGCTCTGGGCCCTCGAAGTTACGCTCGGGCTCACGCCTACTGGTTTAACCTGAAGTTCACGGTAACCTGTGTCTCCACTTCTATGGGCGTTCCGTTCAGGTAATAAGGACGATACCTCCATTGCTTGACCGCATTGAGTGCGGCTTGCGCAAGCAAAGCAGGTCCGCTCAACACTTGAGCACGCTCGATCGTCCCTTGCGGACTCACAAATGCCTGCACGACAACTACTCCTTGTAGTCGAATTTGCTTGGCAATTGGCGGATAGGGCGGCTCTACCCGGTGGATCAAATTCCCTTCCATGACCACGGAAACAGGGCGTGGCTTAGCCGCGGGCTCCGGACGAAACACAGGTTGAGCATGGGGATCGGACAAAATATTGTTGATTCCATCAGGCGTGCCCGGGCCTGTGCTTCCGATTACCGGGTCAGGAGGACCAATCTCTGTTTCGGGGATGGCGTGATTCTGCCCTCTTGGAAACGTGAAACGGTTATTCACAACGATCGGCGCGATGTGTAATGCTCCGCCGTGCTGAATGTTGTCTTGATTGGGCCTGACATGCGTATCGCCGAATGTCACCGGCACAAATATCCGATGTCGTGCGAACGCCTCAGACAAGTCGGCAGGATGCAGTAGCGGCAGTATCAACGCTGCGCTCACCAGAATCCCTTGCATCGCAAACGAAGCGACAGCTGTCCATCGCTTTCCATGATGTTCTTCGACTGCAGCTAATCCCGAAAACATGGGCGTTCCTCCGGCAGAAAGTTCTGCTGCCGGAACAGACACCGCCGCGACACTCGCCAGACCGTCGAACGCAAAAAATAAAAAACCGCGATTGCTCGCGGCTTTGGGAACAAGTTTTGCTAAACGGTGTCGATCTTACTGCTTTGGCGTCGTTGACGGTGGCTTGGTTGTGCTCGGGGTCGTCGCAGGTCTGCCGGTTCCAGCCCCCGTACCAGGTTTCGTCGCTCCCGTTCCACCGCTCGGCCTCGCTGGCGGCGCCACTCCAGACTGCACGTTGTAGGCGTCCACCACAG
>QHZV01000197.1 GCA_003224785.1 Acidobacteriota bacterium | reverse complement strand
TGGCCGACAGGGCGCTCGAGATCAGGATTCAAGTTCACCGAGGAGATGACTTCACGGCAGCGCGCAACTTCAACTCCGTAGAGCCCGGCAAAGTAGCGCAGGTTCTCCATCGCGCTCATCTCGTCATACAGAAGAGACGGATGCGCCATGTATCCAATGTGCGCGCGAATGCCGCGAAGGTCTTCCGTACCTAACACCGAGATTGTTCCGCGAGTAGGCTGTGCCAGCCCCGCGATCGTCCGAAGCAGCGTCGTCTTACCCGCTCCGTTGTCGCCGACAATTACGTACAGCTTTCCAGAAGCGAATTCGCCCGTGACTCCACGCAGAGCGGCAAATCGGCCGAACTGTTTGATAATTTCTTCAGCTACGACTGCGGCAGGATTTGACGAGAGCGGCTCCAAGCCAACCTTTATAGCATCAGCAACCAAGAGTTGCGTGGGACCCGCGTTAGGATAAGACCATGGGTTCCATTCAAGAATGGAATGCTGAACAGTATGCCAAGAACGCTCGCTTCGTTTCTGACCTAGGGCAGGCTGTCCTGGATCTGCTCAATCCGCAACCAGGCGAAAGGATCCTTGATCTTGGCTGCGGCGACGGCGCACTGACCGAAAGACTGGTGGCCGCCGGGGCAAACGTGGTCGGAGTTGATTCTTCAGCTGACATGGTGCGCGCCGCGAAGGATCGTGGTCTCGACGCCCGGGTCGTGGATGGCTACACCCTTGAATTCGACTCCGAGTTCGATGCTGTCTTCTCAAATGCCGCCATGCATTGGATGAAACGCGATCCAGATGCAGTCGTCGCCGGTGTTTACCGCGCAATCAAACCCGGTGGCCGATTTGTAGCAGAGATGGGCGGGCACGGATGCGTTGCAGCCATCACCGTGGCGCTTTGCGCTACTTTGCAGGAAGGTGGTTTGTCGAATCCCGCAGATCTCATTCCGTGGTACTTCCCAACTCCAGACGAGTACCAGGCACGGCTCGAAGCTGCAGGTTTCGTAATCGAACATATCGCTCTGATTCCCCGTCCGACGCCGCTTCCCACGGGAATGCGTGGCTGGCTGGACACATTTGCCATTCCCTTCACTACGACCCTACCCGAATATAAACGCGGTGAATTTCTGGATGAGGTCACTGAAAAGCTGCGGCCCGTTCTCTGCGATTCGAATGGCCGCTGGACTGCCGACTATATGCGACTTAGGTTCCTCGCCAGGCAGCAATAAGTTACTGAATTGGAGTTTCCGCCGGCGCGCTAAGTTTTGCAAAGTTCAGTAGCCAGAACTTCGCGCCGCCGCATCACGATTCGATCCAGTTGCCAAAGCAGAATGAAGTAACCTGCGAGGGCAGGAACGGCAAGCACCAGCATGATCAGGGTCGCGATCCAAAGATTTGAGTACGCACGCGAAATAAAAATTGCCACCGCACCAATTGCTATGGATCCCATCTGTACGAGTAAGCTGAGAAGAATGGTGCTTTCTGCGGGACGTTGTCGGCCGAATGTGGCATAGTCAATCCGCTTGGGCGAATACAACGAAAGCAGATTTCCGATCGCAAGGTTCAGCGGCAGCGCAAAAAGAAACCAGGCGAATGTCAGCGCAATGGCCTCGATTCCCGGGGGTTGATAGACCACGCGAATTCCCAGCCAAAGAATGGAAACATCCACCACCAGAATAGTCAGGTGGGCCAGGTTCTTGGCCCCGGCAATCTTCCGAAATGAGACTGGAGAAGTTAGAAAAAACTGAATGCCCCCGCCATCGGCCCCGAAGCTGTTATAGACAATGTTGGTCAACAGAAGCAGGCAATACGCCGCGCCTATTGGAAGCGCGAAGCCGGCCTGATGGGTAAGAAAGCCCTTTCGCCCTCCCCACACCACCAAGACCACTACCAGCGGCATGATGAGCGTAAACAGCAATGGACCGCTCCGCGAGAAATAGCGGATTTCTTTTTCGTAGAGCGCGGCCAACGGACCGCGAATGCCGGGAAGGCTCCAGCCGCGGCTCACGGCGGTACTGGCAACAGGCTCGGCGCGTTTTTTTCCCTCAGACGGGTTCTGGCCGCGATATTGATCGCGAAGCTGAAGGTGCAATAAGAGGAAAGCAGCTGCGCCGAATATTCCAACCAACAGGAGAGAAATCGCCGTATCTGAGTAGCGCTTTAGACTCGCATTGGTTAGCGCCGCACTGGTCAGCCCGGGTGGCAACCGTTGCTGAAGAAACAGCAATGCCGCCGGTACATGCAGTTGCAATCGCGAGCGGCTTTCGCCATAACGACCAAGAAGCGGCCCCACAAGCTGGAAGCCGATTACAACTAGAAAGAAAAGTACCCCAATGATTTCTCTGCTGCGCCGGCGCGAGAGCCAATGTTCGATCCAAACGAAAACCGCCCGAGACAACAAAATATTGAACAGCGCAAAAAGGCTGATTGATGGCGCAGCCCACAACGAAAGCCGAGGAGCAGCCGCGAAAATGCCGGTGAAAATTCCCAGCAACCAACACAATCCCAACGCGGTTGCGATATCCAACGTCCCATAAATCAGCCGCACCAGAAAATATGTGGAATAAGTAAGGGGAAAGCGCAGCAGGCCAGACAGGTCGAGATTCTCGTTAAACGCGCTGGCCATAATTGGGAATAACTGCCAAAACAAGAAAATGGCCCAGAAAACGAGCGCAAGCCATTCAAGCCTGCCGGACTTTGTGACCTCCCACGTCAATACCGCGAGTGCAAAGCCGCCGCCAATGCCTGCAGCGAGCACCAAAATCACGCCTATTGCACGCGACACAAGATTCACGCGGTGACGAACCGAACGAAGAGAGTTGATGAGTAGCCGCGCACGCAGGAGGGCCACCGCGCGAAGCTGACCGTCTGCTGTGTTCAGCCCAGCCATGAAAGTTCCTGGACCGCATTGCGCGGTCCGCCAACCGTCTGAAGAAATAATTCTTCCAAACTCATTTTTCCTTCTGCAGCGCCTACCCCAGATCGCAGCTCGTCGAGCGATCCCTGAGCCACCAAGCGGCCTTTATTAATGATGCCCACGTGCGAGCAGAGGCGCTCCACGATTTCAAGAACATGCGAGGTCAGAAAGATAGTTACGCCACGCGCGATCATTCGCTGCAACATTGCCTTTAAAGTTCCAGAAGCAACCGCGTCAACGCCCTCGAACGGTTCGTCGAGGAAGAGCACTTTCGGCCCATGAATCACGGCTGCAGCCATGGCCAGCTTTTTCTGCATGCCGTGCGAGTAATCCGTCACCAGCGTCTTAGGTTGTGCGGAGAGTTCCATGAAATCGAGCACCTCGGCAGTACGCTGCGCGGCGGTGTCTCGGTCCAGGCCATACATGCGTCCGGCGAAATTCAGGAACTCGGAACCCGTCAGGCGCCCGAATAACGCCATGCCCTCAGGGACTACTCCGATCTGCCTCTTGACGTCGACCAAATGGGTTGCAACATCGAGCCCGAGAATTTGCATGCTGCCTTCAGTGGGCGCGAGCAGGCCGGTCAGCATTTTGATGGTCGTGGATTTTCCGGCGCCATTCGGGCCAAGGAATCCGTAGAATTGGCCCGGCGCAACCGACAGGTTCACGTGTTCTACGGCTGTGAATTCTCCGAACCGGCGGGTGAGACTGGTGGTGACGATCGCATCCACAGAATTTCGACTCTAACACAGGGTGGAGGCCAGCTTTGCGCCGAGATTTCCGTGCTATACTCATGCGGTTTTTCTTCGAGTCCGCTTACTCGCGTTAGGGGAGCACAGTGATGGCCACCTCGTCTGCAGTTGCTGTACGCCGTCCGCAAAGTCGCTTCAAGTACGTGATCTTCTCAATTCTGGGATTGATGTTCCTGTTCGTATTGTGGAATAACGAACGCTTCATTTTTGACCATTCCCATCCCGACTGGACTTACTACTTCCCGGTTCGGTACATGCTGATCCCGCATGGCCTCGGAGGACTGGCGGCGCTTTTGATCGGGCCACTCCAGCTTTCATCCAGATTCCGGACGAAGCACGTCCGTATTCACCGAATTCTTGGAGGGTTCTACATCGGCGGCATCACGCTGGCAGCTACCATGGGTAGCTACGTCGCTACCGTACACAGCTCGGTCCCACTGCGGATTTTCACCTACGTAACGGCGATCACGTGGTTGCTCTGCGCTTGGACAGCGCTAGCCTCGGTGCTGAAAGGCAACTATCAGCAGCACCGCCAATGGATGATTCGCAGCTACGCGGTGACGACGCTTTTCGTAACCGCTCGCGTTGCATTCGCGCTGCCGATCATTAAACGCTTGGGGCCGTCCGCGTCAGCGGAGATTCTCTGGACGATCTTAGTTCTGACGCTGATCTTCACGGAATTCGGACTCGCATGGAGCAGCATTTTTGGAAGACGGCGTCTGCCTGCGAGGACAGCGACGGCGGGTTAGTCAAAAATTTCTGATAACGCAGAAAGGCTCGCGCCTCAGTGCGCGTTCTCCCTCGTCCACTCCAACATCGCCGGTACCCTTGTCGCTGAGCTTGTCTGAACGCTCAAAAGATGGTAGGCATTCTCGATTTGCACAAACTTCGGGAGGCTGGCCAGCTTTTGCTGTTTGTGAACATTTGTATCACCAC
>QHZV01000196.1 GCA_003224785.1 Acidobacteriota bacterium | reverse complement strand
CATCGCGGTTTCATCAATCAGCCGCTTGGCGAATTGCAAACGCCTCGTATGAGCCACCGTGCTTGGCGTTGCTCCTAAATGCTGTATGAACAGACGACGCAAGTGGCGCGAACCAACACCCAACCGCTCGGCGAGTCCTTCAACCCCGCCTTCTTCGAGACCACTTTCTCCTATCAAGCGCAAGGCGCGGGAAACTGTGCTCGGAGTTCCGAGCCACGCCGGACTCCCCGGCGAACACTCGGGGCGGCACCGCATACAAGGACGAAAGCCCGCCTCCGTTGCCGCAGCCGCGGTCGGGAAGTAACGCACATTCTTATCGGGCACGGTTGGCACCGGACAACTCGGCCGGCAATAGATTTTCGTGCTCAGGATGCCGACGAAGAACCTCCCATCAAAGCGCACATCACGCGCAACTCGTGCCCGCCTGAAAGCTTTCGAATCAACATTCATGGTCAAAGCTCTGATCCTGAAAAGAGGAATTGCTTTCTCGAATCTTAGCCATCTGTTGAGAAATCAGCTTACGTCTTTGCCCTCTCAGCACCAATATCATCGCAGAAATTTAGTCCGAAAACGTCCACCCGACCAGGAGTAGATGTCCGCAAACGTCCAATCCTCTTATCGACAGCGATTTAGTTTCTGGATTATGTCCAGCGAAATTAGCCCAACGCTTTCAGGTTGAAGTCGTTCTGAAGGAATTCGCATGCCTTTTATTCGCCATTGTGTGGAGTGCAGAAAATGCTCGACCAGGTATCTGATCGCTTTCAGTCCGTATAGCAATGGATCCTATCTCTTGCGAAGAACCCCGGGCTTTGCAGACGAGTACACCTTGTACTGCTCTTGCCAGCAACCACTCGTGTTCAACAGCTACAAGGAAAGTGAATTAAAGACCTACGTTGTTTGCAAAGCTGCTCATGACCGTGGCTACGGCACCCCGGAGGAGATTGTCGGGATAGATAAATCGGGGAGAATGCAGCAGCAGTTGCACTCGCGCGGATCCGCTATAAGCAACTAGATGAACCCGACCCTTCCTGCTTGTAATTCTCAATGTCGCGCATTCGAAAGGCGGCGAACTCTGTGGGACACTGCGGTGCAATTCCAACCAGATCGATCAGTCGCCCGTAGCGGCTATCGTTCTGCGTCATTCACGTTTTGAGTCAGGGGTGTGCCCTTCAGGCCCGGTCTACCAACTCCTGCGTTGACATCTCCCTACCCCAGGGTTCAAACTACCGAATCTGCCTGAGAGCCTTGTGAACCGAGGCCAATCCGGCAGAGG
Organism: Acidobacteriota bacterium; assembly: GCA_003224785.1. GTDB lineage: Bacteria > Acidobacteriota > Terriglobia > Terriglobales > Acidobacteriaceae > Gp1-AA145. Next base: position 3,270 of record QHZV01000196.1, on the reverse strand, counting down.
GTCCGGCTTCTTCAGACTTACGATAGACTTTCAACTTCATTGAAACCTCTTCTTATGAGCGGAGACCGGCTCTCCTACAAATTGGATTCGACGCTGGAGACCGTGGACAGCGCGGAGCAGACCGCCAACCGCGTCGCTTCCGAGAGCGGCTTCGGCGAGGACGAGGTCTTGCAGATTTCCATGGCTGTGCGCGAGGCCACGGTGAATGCCGTGCTGCATGGAAACGCGTACGATCCGGATAAAAAGGTCGAACTGGAATTTGAGCGCACCGAAAACGACCTGGTAATTACGATCCGCGATCAGGGCAAGGGGCTGGATGAGAATAAGATCCCTAACCCGCTGGAACCAGACAATCTTTTAAAGACTTCGGGGCGCGGAATTTTTTTAATTCGCTCGTTTATGGACGACGTGCAGATCACTCCGTCCCAGTCGGGCACAGAAATAAAACTAATCAAGCACGTCCACGGCGCGACCGCGGGCGGCAAGGAGGCTTCCCAGTGAACTTGAAAACCAGTACACGCCAGGTGGACGGCGTCAACATTGTGGATTGCAGCGGGCGCATCACGTTGGGCGAAGGCAGCGTAGTGCTGCGTGACCAGGTGAAGGACCTGCTGACAAAGGGGCAGAAAAAGATCCTGCTGAACCTTGGCGACGTGAATTACATTGACAGCTCGGGAATCGGCGAACTGGTCAGCGCCTATACCACAGTGCGCAACCAGGGCGGCGAACTGAAGCTGCTGAACCTGACGAAGAAAGTCCACGACTTGCTGCAGATTACGAAGCTGTACACCGTCTTCGACGTGAAAGACGACGAGACCGCTGCGGTCAAAGCCTTTCACTAGAATTTTCGCGGATCATGGAAGGACGGGCGTCCTCGCCCGTCCGATGCCGCATTCCTCTTTTGGGACGAACCGCACGATTTTTGCAATTTCTTTGTGTCTCCGCATCAATTTCAAAATTAGAATTTGCGCGTGAAGTCTTTGGCGCGGATTCTCGTCATTTTCCTGTTGCCGGCTGCTGCGCCGGCGGTGGCGTGTATTCCTTTTGATCAAGCGCAAAATCATATTGGCGAGACGCAGTGCGTGACCGGCAAAGTGGTCCGAGTCGAAACCGGATCTCGCGGCGTCACTTACCTTGATTTTTGTGACAACTACCGCTTGTGCAGTTTCTCGGTGATTGTCTTTTCGCATGATCTGAAAAATATCGGGGATGTTCGCCAGCTGACGGGCAAGCTGGTTGAAATTCGCGGCGAAGTGAAGGAATACGAAGATCGCGCAGAGATCGTGCTCGAAAGCAGCAAGAGTTAGGCGGGGAGGGTACGAGACTCCCGCCCATGCCCAAGAATTTTGACGTAGAGCAACGCGCCCACTTCAGCCCAGGACAATTCCGGGCGCGACGGAGTCGAACCTCGCACAGGAAGAAAGGACGTCCGACTCTGCCCGCCGACATTCCAGAAGATGCAGAGTCGGACTAACGCTCTACGGCTTATCGATCTCGATTCCCCCATTGTGGCCGGTTCCCAATTGTGTGAGGTCGCCACCGGGCGAATATTGAGTCCCAAAAATCGTGCCCTGCGCCGTTGCCGATGAAGTTGTGCTGTTGAAGTTCGATTTTACGGTGAAGTTCGTAAAAGTCATCGTGTTTATGCCGGTATTGCTGTTAGTGTATTGGCCCGTCTTCTGCCAGGTGACGTTCATAACACCGCCCGCATATGGCGTGCAGGTGTGATTGAAATTCTGGTCAATCACGCAGTACTGCACATCCAGTCCGGCCGCATTTGTGTCAAGGTTCAGAACAAGATTGCTCTGGCCGTTGCCGGAAACCATGCTGGCGGGAATCTGGCCCGTTGCATTGATGTCCGTGAGGTTCCCTTGGCTATCGCTGCCATAGACATCGAAGTAAACGTAGTAAAGGTTTTGCCCGCCACCTTGCGATTGCAGAAGTGTGATCAGTGCTTCTCCTCCGAAGCAGTCGTTGTTGCAAAGTGTTGCGGTGGCGGAGACGCCATTGGCTTGAAACTTCTGAACCGTACCTGCATAGGAGCCCGCTGCGCACAGGCACACCAGTGCTCCGACAAATGAATAACCCAGCGATTTCATTGATTCTCGTACCTCAATTGAATTGACGAGGGGCAGCGCGCACTCTGATGGAAGCGGGAGAGCTCAGAGTTGTTCGTCGTAGCAGGCGTTGGACAAATTTTAACGTTGCTCGCCGGTTAGACGAGGCCCCGCCTTAGGTCCCTTAAGGGATAAAACGTACCGCGCCACTCCACGCCGCCATTCCAAAGCGTCACGCACATGGAACGCAGAATGGTATAGATGAAGAGAATTGTGCTTACCGGGTGTAGAAAGAAGTACCAGGGCGAGATCTCGTCCCGCCGCCAGATGCCGGCGTAGAGCCCAAACATCGAGGCAAAGGCGAAGCCGTAACCGATACGCGTCCAACCAGGGGCGAAAAGCACCCCAAAGAATGGCATGAGATTCAGTATCGCCACCGCAATACTTCCGCCAATGGCGCGCCACGCTTGGAATGACATGACCGCGAAGAAATTTTTAGTCAGATTGTTGACGACACCGCGCGCGCCGTGCGCCCAGCGAATCTCGATCAAATTGCCGAGTACAACTCGTTGACGAAAGCCAGCTTCCTTGATGACTTTGCCCAGCTTCATATCGTCCACAACTTCGAAGCGCAAGCGTTCGTATGTTCCAACCGTTTCATATGCAGTTCGCCGAACCAGGTTGAACGCGCCCACGCCCATGTGGTCTCTGGCTTTCGGATCGGCACATTTCCATGGGCGATGCCCGAAGACGAATAGCAACTGAAAGAATCCGACCATCATTTTCTCGCCCGGACGTTTCATGATCACGCGCGGCAACAACACCACGTGATCGGCGCGTTCAGTCTCTGCATATGTGATCGCGCGGCGAACGCAGTCAGGGCGAAACATCACATCGGCGTCGGTGAACAGGAGCCAGTCAGCGTCCGTCTGGTTTGCCGCGGTCCACATGGCATGGGCTTTGCCCATCCAGCCTGGGGGAAGCTCGGCGATGTGGACGATTTTGAGATGTTCATGGGAGTGCGCAGCGACGCGATCCATAATTTCGCCGGTGCGGTCGGTGGAGCGGTCGTTGATAGCGATTACCTGATAGTTGTCGTAGTCGAGAGCAAGCAGGCGGTGCAGAGCCTGCTCAATTGAGTCTTCCTCGTTACGGGCAGGAACGATGATTGCGACCTTAGGACCCGGACCCGCTGAAACCGGGCCTCTGTCCC
>QHZV01000195.1 GCA_003224785.1 Acidobacteriota bacterium | reverse complement strand
CAAGTCATAAGAACGCAATTGAATGGTGCGTTTCAGAATCGGATTCAGCTGCACCGGCTTTCGTTGCGGTGGCATTTGGCGAGCGAAGCTCAACAGGTTCTGCACGATCTGCTTCGTGCGTTGCGCCTCCTGCAGGATGACGCGCAGATCTTTGCGCGCGCTTTCCGGCAGCTCGGAGTTCTCCATCAACAGGTCTGCGAAACCCAGAATCGCCGTGAGCGGATTGTTCACTTCATGGGCGACGCCGGAAACTAATTGCCCGACCGCCGCCATTTTTTCGGCGTGCATTAATTTGGATTGGAGCGACGCGGCATCCGTAACGTCGCTCATGACCACGACGATGCTGCTGACCTGGCCTTGCTCGTCGCGCATAGGGCTGAGATTCACAGAAAATTGGCCGGCGCGACCATCCGCGCTAAGGATCTGAAGATCGAGATTGTCCACCTGTTTTCCGGAGAGTACTGTGGCGTACGATTCCGCGAGCACTCCGCGGCGTGACTCGCCAACCAACGACTCGAGCGGCCGCCCAACGATGGCCTGTTGCTCGTATCCCAGAACCTGCCAGCGGCGATTGGCGTAACTGATCAAACCGGCTGCGTCGGAGACCAGAATCAGGCTCTGAGTGTTGCTGAGAATTTTTCCCGAGAAATCACGCTCACGCTGCAATTCAGCTTCGAAAGCTTTAAGGCCGCTGACGTCGAGCATCAGGCCGCGATACTGGGTGACTTTGCCGTGGCCGTCGCGAACGGCGAACGCGTTGATCAGCACGTGGACCGAACTGCCGTCTTTTTGTTTCAGGACCTCTTCGCGATTATGCAGCGCTCCTTGCCGCTCCAATTCCGCGAAAAACGCGCGGTGCGCCTCAACGTCCCGGAACACGTGCTCACGCGGATCACGCTGCAGAAGTTCTGTGCGGCTGTCGTGTCCGAGCATGCGCACCAAAGCGTCGTTGACTTCTACAAAACGGCCATCCGGACTGCAGAAGAAAAGCCCTTCCTGAATATTGTCGAAGAGTTCGCGGTAACGGCGCTCCGCCTCGCGGCGGTCGGTGATGTCTTTGAGTACATGAATCGTCTGCAGCCCTTCGCTGCTGGCGGCATGCACCTGCGAGGTTGAAACCAGAAAGGTGCGGTCCAGTGCGGGATGAACGTATTCATCGGTTACGCTTCCCGTGTTGCGACAGAAAGGGCATGCGCGAACCGGCGGGTTTCCGCCAGTTGCCAGCAGCGCACCCATGTTAAGACCGATCAGCTGTTGCGGCTGCACTCCGATGAAATCAGCTAGCGAACGATTAACCCGCAGAACATTGCCGGACTCGTCGTGCGCGACGATGAAGTCTGAAATCGAATCAAAGATCTCGATCCAGTGACGGTTGGCTTGCTCAATACGAGTGATGAATCGGGAATTCTCGAGCGAGACCGCGGCTTGACCTACGACTGCTTGCAATAATTGACGATCTTCTTCGCGTAGCGGCTTCACGCGATCTATGAGGCAAAGTGCGCCGAGCAGTTCGCCGTTGCTGCCGTCCAATCGCGCAAGAATCATTTCGTTCCAGCCTGCTTTTTGCGCGAGATCGGTTCCCAGCAATCGCGCAGCTTTAACTGTGACGATCGCCTCTTTACCGCTGGAGAACGCTGACAGCGCCGCTTCGGCAAGTTTTTCCTGTAGTTCTGCCGCGGCATCCCCGGTCGCGGGAACGCGCATCACAACCGCGCTTGCATTGTCCGCACCCTGGACAATGAGAGCAGCGTCGCTCGCATCCATAATGCTGGCCGCACGTTCCACAAAGCGGTGCGCAAATTCAGGCCCACGCAGTAGGGAATTCACTTCCAGAGCAAGGCTGGTAAGAGCGGTGGAGCGGCGATGATGCTGTTCGGAGAGTAGCAGATTCCTGCTGACTTCGAGAGCAACCGCAACCTGCGCTGCCAACGCCTGAGCGCGGCAAATGTCCTCGGACGTAATTTGTCCTGCGTCTTGCCTATCGAGAACCCCAAACATTCCCAGTGGTTGCCCGTTGGTTCCTTGCAGAGGCACGGCCAGCAGTTGCCGGACTTTGAATTCAGCAAGAAGCTTCTGGTTCGCGCCGTCCAACGAGGTAACGTCGTCGGCGCTCAGAACCTCTCCCTTCATCATTGCCTGTGTCAGTATGCCTTCTGGAATTTCGTAACCCGCATCGCCATGTTTGCCTTCGATAAAACTCCAGCGGACCGACAACTTGCCCTCTTCCAGCAGCCCGACAAATGACCGGCGGAAGCCAAGGAAATCGGTGGCTCTCTGAATGAACTTGCGCATGAACTGATCAATGTCAGAAATGGCGCCCAATTCAGAAGAGATACTTACGATCTGGTGCAACTCGTGCGCCTGGGCCCGCGCGGTTGCATAGAGTTCAGCATTCGAAATTGCCACCGCGGCAAAACTGGTCACAACCGGCAGCAGTGACTTTTCTTCGGTGGTAAAAGGCTCACGGCGCGGATAAACCAGGACAGCGCCTTCTCTGCTGGATGTGTGGAACGGCGCAGCCAGCAAAGTTCCGGCGGGGGCCAAATCGCCCAGAGAATGAGTTGCCGGATTGACTGCAGCGCTGATTGGTTCGCCGGCCGCGAGCGCACGCGCCGCAAGGTCCGAAATGAAATGCAAACTCTTGCGATCGTGTCGCGAACGGACCGAAATTCCTAACGCTGGATTTTCTGTTGCCACGGCCCACAAATCAAAACCCGCAGCGCCGCGCACCAGAATGCAAAGCAACGGAGTTCGCAGCAGTGATCTCAGGCGATCAGCAACCGCCTCCACCAGCACGGCCATATCCGCGTCAGCATGAAGGCTGCTCGCCACCTCCGCGAGAATCCCTGCCCTGCGCTCTTCTTCACGCGCTTGAGTAGTGAGGCGCTGTGCTTCTAGAAAACTTCCCAGCTGCCCGGCAAGAATCGTGGCTTTGGCTGCGTGGTCCTGATCGAAGTAGGCGGGATCCGTGTTGTGCAGGAACATGGCAGCGCCGATGACTTCATTAAAAACAATCACCGGGACGGCCATCATTGACTGCGCGTTGAACTCGGCAGCAACTCGATAGCGGGAACTGTTCAGTGAATTCGCGCATACAGCTTTCTTGAGTCGGATGGCTTCTCCCACGATCGGGCTTTCGCTCGTTTTCAGGCGCGCGTTGCGAAAACGCTCGGCCATCGAGCCATCAGCTTCCGCGCCGAGCAATTGGTCCGGCGCTGTGAAGTACCAGACGTACGCGCCACTCACTTCGAAATAGACGCGAGTTCGGCGACAGAACAACTGCAGAATTTCCGGGGAAGAAAGTCCTTGGGTCGCAGCCGCAGAAAACTCGAGCAGGAGTTTCTGAAAAGCGTCGTCATCATTGGATCCAATCATCGGCGTTCTTAATATCTGCTCGGATCCCGTAGGTGCCCCCATGACCACTCTTCAGACCGGAAAAGCTACAAGTTATTGAATAATTGGACTCTAAGTGCAATCTCAATTTGAGTCAAGAAAAAATCCGGCTTGTACGAGACTCTCGGAACCCCGTCCTGCAATCGTCCCCGGAATCCGTCTCGTCTTGAGACAACAGGCTCGTAAGTGAGACAAAAACCCGTTGAAACAAGCGGGTCAGATAACGCCGAGTTCCCTCAACTCTTTGAAAACACGTTTCAAACCGAGCCGCAGCACGAACGTTACGGCGTGGCAGGAGCTTTGCATTGGATCTTCGTATCTTTTCTCGAGGGGAAAACGTGTCTCTTCAACGAAGCGCCAGAAGTGTGCGAGTTTTACTCCTGGTTTTTCTCACCATCATCAGTCTGGCTGGGGCATTCGGTCCGGTTGCCGGACTTGCGCAAGACGGTTTTGACCGCAAGGTCAAGAACAAAGTGCCGCCATCGTATCCCGAGATCGCGCGAAAAATCGGGCTTACCGGTACGGTCAAACTGCAAGTAGTGGTCGCGCCCAACGGCTCAGTCAAGGAAACCAAAGTAATCGGTGGTCACCCGATTCTTGTGACTGCAGCAGTGGATGCGGTGAAAAAATGGAAGTTCGACACTGCGAGCGGTGACAGCACAGGGACAATCGAGTTTCGGTTTGATCCTGGCAACTAGTTCTCAAGGTCGAGTCTGAGTACAGGTGGAGTGACACTCATGTCAATCAGCAGGAAGTTATACAGCAACTTCGGGGCGATCTTGTTCGGCGTCCTCGTCCTATACGGTGTGATCGTCTGGGCAGTACATCACGAGCAGAGTACCAAGTCTGCATTCGGACAGGCGCAGGACATTTCGAAGACGACCGCTCACATTCGCTTCCAGGTCTTTCAGGACCGGCTTTACCTCAGCAATTATTTGCTGAGCGGTGACAGCCGCGAAGTAGAGAAAATGAATGACGGTGTGCACCAACTCAGCGATGATCTCCAGAATGTCCAGAAGCTGGCCACATCCGATCAGCAGCGCTCGTCGCTTGATGCAGCTTCGAAAAACGAAACCGCATGGACCACTGAATTTGCCCAGCCCATGCTGCAGAAGCGCAGAGAAGTGGATGCCGGCAACGCCACTGTCGCCGACTTGCAGATCTACTACCTGCAAAAAGATGCGTCTTCATGGCTGAATACCACAATCGACGCTCTGAACATAGCGGATGCTGAAACCCAGCGAATCCTCGATCTGCGGCGCAAGGAGGACGATGCGGCCGGCAGCGAGATCATCATATTCGCAACCATCGCTACTTTGGTCGCGCTCCTGCTCGGCGGATT
>QHZV01000194.1 GCA_003224785.1 Acidobacteriota bacterium | reverse complement strand
CGAACAGCGCGCCCTACAAGCTGCTGAAGCTCTATTCCGATGCGGACTCAATCACGACGACGATTGATTTCGTGTTGCCGAACATGCGTTTCGAGACCATACGAGCAGGGAAGTTTTGGTTTTCATCGCTGACGACGGTTACACCGATCACTCGCAACCGGTGTCGGATTGATGTAGTCGCCTGCTGGAACATTTTTAATTGGGTGCCGTTCGGTGCCGCGCTGCTGAAATTTGTCTTCGCAAAATTTGTGGAGCAGGACCGACGCACCATGGAACTCCAGAGCGAAGGCCTGAAGACGAACCCGCACCTGATGCTTATTGACGACGCCGACCGTCCGGCAAAGTGGTATTTCGCGCTGAAAGCGGCGCACTTAGAAGCCAAGTGTATAGGGGCGGAAATGAAGCATCCGATGAACGCGCCAGTAACGCTGAAGTGGAGAAGCTGAGCCTTTTCGGGCGGATTGGTTTGCTGTTGAACTGGGGTTTATCACCAATGAGCTTTCGATAGAATCGTATCGACCCAACGATGAATGGCCAATCTTTTAATGACGAACTGTACAAACGTGCTTCTTACCTCATGTGGAAGGAGCGTTGGGCTGAGGCTGGCAGGCTGTTGAAGCCTGAATGCACCGATGAAAAACGTGACTGGCGAGCGTGCTGGAATCTGGGCTGGTGCTACTTCAAGATGCGGAATCTAGAGTCCGCTCGAAAGTTCTTGATTCGTGCAACCAAGTTCTCGCCAACAAATGCAGCTAGCAAGTGGGCTCTGGGCATTGTCTACCTTGACCTGGAGCAGTTTGGGAAAGCCGAGAAGATTTTGACCGAATCACTGAGAATCAAAGAGAGCCACAGTACCCGAATTGCCCTGGACCTCGCGTACTTAGCCCAGGGGAAAGTCACGGAAGCGGAAAACGCTCACCTTGCGGGCATACGAATGCGACCTAAGAGAAGTGAAGGATACGAATCGTATGCCGCCTTCTTGTCTGACGTTGGACGCGACGACAAAGCACAAAAAATGCAGCGAAAAGCACGCCAATTCAAGAAACTCAATTGATCATGGATGATCGATTTCGCTCGCAGAGTCGTGAAGGACGGTCTCTCGTACCACCCTCACTGCCCGCTGGCCATCTTCTCCTGCTGCTCAGTTATCAAATACTCGAAGGCTTCTTCGCGAGTATTGAAAATGGGCAGATCACGTTTAGAGAAACTCTTCAGATNAAGACCTTGGGCAGTGCCTCGACTCCCACCCAGGCGGAGCGTTTTATGTGAGGTCGATCCAGAACGGCGGCTTGTTTGAGGCTTTCGAAGGCGGCCTTGTCGAATTTTGATCCTGTGAAGTCTCCGAGCAAAAGGACGGAGCCGCGGGGCTCGGTGGCGACGTAAGTGGGCACAACGCTCGCCAGCTTGATCATTTCTTCCGAGGTGCAGTTGGAAACATCTACCACCAGCACCTGCTTGCCTTTGTAATTCACGAACCGGATTCGCTCTTCCATATAGGCACTCCTCTGGGAAGGCGGTCAATGTAACTAGGCCCGCACAAGGCGGGCCCTTCGAGCACTGGAATCTTACATCTTCATGTCCTTCATGTCTTTCATTCCTTTTTTCATCGGCATTTTGGCCTTGCTCTTCAAAGCCTCATCCGCAGAAATCTCTTTCCCGTCTTTATCTACATAGTGGATGTCAAAAGCGCCGGAAGGCACGATAAACATGGTGCAAGCGGCGGCGCAGGTGAACTGGTGCACATTCTTTTCTGGTAGGGCAACATAGTCGCCAGTGTGCAAAGCCGTCGGAGAGCCATCTTTCATCTCGACTTTGGCACTGCCGGAAACGACCATAAGCTGCTCACTCGCGTTGTGCCAGTGCCAGGGTACGGTGCATCCGGCGGTCGATTTCGACAAAATCACCGATGCGCCTTTTGAGGGATCCCCATTCTGCACCGAGCCTCTCATGCACTTAGGCAGCCCTGGGAAATTCACGAACTTGCTGGTCGCGCTGGCCGCGTGGGTCATCTTGTCCTGGGCGCGCGCGGAGCGGAATGCGGGGCCAACCAACATTGCGAAGAGCAAACAACAGCTAGAGAAACGCATTTCCATCCTCCTGGAGTTGATCTTGCGGATGGGAGTATAGAGCAAGAGAGTGGTTAGTGGCTAGTTGTTAGCGGAGCGGCTAGGCGGCAGATACCTTCCGAACTTTGCGAGTAAAGTCTTTGAAGCTTTTAACCGCAAAGGGCGCGCGAAGAAAATCCGCGGAGGACGCAAAGAAATACGGAGCCGATGGATCTGAAGCCTGAGTTACACTCCCACCGGCTGCTTGCTGGCCACCGGCACCGGAGTTAGCCAATCGAATCGGTCGGGCTTCTCGCCACGGACGATTCCGAAGAATTCACGTTGCAAGGCACGCGTAATCGGGCCGACCTCACCCTTTCCTACGGTAATCCGGTCAACGGAACGAATCGGAGTTACCTCAGCTGCGGTTCCGGTAAAGAAGACTTCATCGGCAATATAGAGCATTTCGCGTGGGATCCCGGCTTCAAGAACTGGAATACCAATTTCGCGCGCCAGCTTCAGGATGGAATCGCGCGTAATGCCGGGCAGCACGGAATTACCCAACGGAGCGGTTTGCAGCACACCGTTGCGGACCACAAAAATGTTTTCGCCGGAGCCTTCGCTCACGTAACCATTGGTATCAAGCGCGATGCCTTCGACGTAGCCATTAGTCGTCGCTTCCATGCGAATAAGCTGCGAGTTCATGTAGTTCGCGCCCGCTTTGGCCAGGGCAGGCAGGGTATTCGGCGCAATGCGCGTCCACGACGAAACGCAGACATCCACGCCGGAGTCGTCCTGAGTCAGATATTTGCCCCAGGGGTAATTCGCGATATAGACCTCGACCGGGCACTTGTTCGGCGAGACGCCGGCATCTCCGTATCCTCGAAACACAACTGGCCGAACGTAGCAGGGCCACACGCCATTCGTCTTCACTAGTTCGACCATGGCGGCGACCAATTCTTCGCGGCTGTACACCATATCCATGCGATAAACCTTGGCCGAATCGAGGAGGCGCTGCATGTGCTCGTCGGCACGGAAAATTGCCGGACCCGACGGCGGAGCGTAGCAACGGATACCCTCGAACACGGACGACCCGTAGTGGACGACGTGCGACATCACGTGAATGTTTGCGTCTTCCCACCGGATCAGCTTGCCGTTATGCCAGATTTTGTCGGTTTTTTCCAGGGCCATGGTTACTCCTAAGAAGGCCTACGTTTCGTGCTATCGCAATTCGAAGACGGAAACGGGCTGCCTTGATTATAACGTGCGCGGAAAACGGCAGGACGGACGGGGATCGTGGTGAAGGAGATTTCGCAATCTGATGAAGACTCGAGGCGAGCTGGCTTTGAAAGGGCACGGCTTCCAGCCGTGCCGTGAGGTTTGCTCGCGAGGACGGTGCGGCTGAAGCCGCACCCGTTCAAACTTTGAGACTCCGCTATGGCGTGGAGCCACGCATCCAATGCCGCTACTGCATCACAATTTTTCCGATCGCCGGCACGGGAAGCGGTCCTTGATCAAGCACTAGATCGTGAAACTTCAGCATGTCGAAGTTAGCACCCGCTTTTGCCTGGTACGCCTTGCGAACATCTAGCCATTCGCGCAACCCAACATAATAAGTGGGCAGTTGCGTCGAACTTAGCTTGGCCCGCAGGAGCTTACCATCGGCTTCAGCCTGAGTCTGGAAAGCATCTTTGGTCATCAGATCTATGGCTTGCTCGTCGGTCATGCCCATGGTTTGCATCTTGATATCGAGGATCGTGTTCGAGAGCAGACGCAGCCTGATCTTCCGCATCACGAGACGAAAACGCGGGTCGTTGTTGAGGAAGCCCTCGTCCATCATGACCTGCGCGATGTACTCGGCCCAGCCTTCAACATAAGCGCCATTTGCGAATAGCGAACGCAGCAGTCTGCGCCGTTCGGGTTGGATGCTGTTCAAGTGCTCAAACTGAATGTAGTGTCCAGGCAATGCCTCATGAATGCTCAGCCACTTCAGCGCGTAATTGTTGTATTCGCGCAGCTTCGATTCGGCTTTCGCATCGGGAGTCTTGGGATCAATCGGCGTCACCCAATACTCCGCTTCTGCCTGTGGTTCGAGCGGCGGTGCGTTGTGGAAGCCGGCGACCGAGTAGATTCCGCGCATGAATGGCGGAGTTGGCATTACTTTCAAGTTCTCGCGCGCGCTTAGGGAAACGATATTCTTTTCACGAATGAATTGTTTGATGCTTTCGAGGTCAGCTTCAACCGCTTGTTGCAGGTGGTCGCGTTGGGCGTGGTCGTCGGATATTTTGGCAAGCACTTCGCCGATGATGAGATTCTCGCGGTCTCGCCCGCTGACGTCCGAGTGATCGCTGTGATCCGGATACATCTGCTTGTGCATGGGCAACGCCAGCTGGAGCATCTCCGCGCGTACCGATTTCAAGTCCGATTCGGCATCCGCCAGCAACTGTTCAGGAGTAATGTCGGTTTCCATCACCAGCTTGAATTTCTGGTCGTAGAGTTCTTTGCCGAGGCGCCAGGTTAACTTCGTTGGGCGCTTGCCTAGATCGTTCTGTAGCCACTTAGAAAAATTTTTGAGTGCAGAAACTGTCGAGGGCGCGATCTGGTCGTACTGCGCTTTCAGCGGCGAGCCCGCAGGGATCTCATTGTTGACGGTGTTTTCGACAAGATCAATGTTGCCTTCATTTTCCTCAGTGGCAGTTTTCACCCAGACCGGATCGCAGTCATTTAGGTAGATCTTCACCTGATCGAGCAGCGCCGGGATGGCTTTCATTCTGGAAAGCACATCGCCGATGCGAACGTCTTTCGAGGCGTAACCCTGAGTCAGAGGCAGGAAAATCGCATTCCCAATCAACTCAACAACGCCTGTGGGGTTATGACGGTAGTTCTGGATTTTGTCGAATTCAAGAAGGTTCAGCCCGATCTGGTCATCAATCAGTTGCCAGTCAGCGGCGTCCTCAATATCCAAAGACGCAACCGGCGTCTCTTTGCGGAAGCGCTCGCGCCAGCGCTCGTAAAATGCGCGCTGCTTGTCGATCCCCTTCAAACTGAGGTCGTCGAGGAGAGCGTCCAGTTCGATAGTCTTGCCGGTCTTTGCGTCAACGTGTTTGTGATATCCGGCGGCGGACGCATTCGTGGGCGACAATGCCAGCGACTCTTTGACGAACTGATCGCTCAGTTCGGCGAATTTGGCGGAAGGACCAGAAGATGGAGATGCGTAGGCCAAAGCCGCGAAAACCGTGCAAAGCGCAACAACTGAAAAACAGTTGTGTGACATGCGTGAAAGTATATACGCGCTGATTGGGGTAGTTCAGGGATCAAGCCGAGCTGCGCTCGGCGGATAAAAGTTTGAGGAAGTGCCTTACGCTTTCGGCCACAGCCACCCGAAGGTGCCGGCGGTCAGCAGTGCATAGATCAAGCCGTCAAGGACATATTTGAAAGTGATGCCCCAAGTTTCCCCCTTCCAGATAGCATCCTGAACCAGCGCCAAGGAGTACCCGATGAAGGCGATGATGCCGGCAAAATGGAAGATCTTCATATAAGCAGTTCCCGGCATTTGCATACCGCCGGTGACGCATGCAGTGAAAATTCCGACGACGATGCAATACACGAACCACTGCGCGAGGAATTTCCCCAGGCCTGGCGCGCCACTGGGCCGGATTGTGATGAACCCAACCGGGCCGCGCTTGAACTTCTCCTGCACCTCAGGAGATTTCATTTCCTTCATCGTGCAATACGGAAAAACGTAAACTCGGCCGGGTGTGACTCCTGTGCTGCGCAGCGCGTCAGTAACTTTGTCCTCATCGGGAAGTTTGCGGTAGTCGCTTTTGTGAAAAGGAAGGACCATATGCAGGATCGAACTGGCGACGAAAACAATCCTTAATTTAAGTCTGCACGGCAGGCCTGCTGAAGACCGCCAAAGCCTATGCCGGATGGCAAGGGAAGTCAACTTACGAAAACGGCTCTTGCGGCGGTGTTTTTCGTTCAAGTCTTCCTTTCGCCCAGAGAGCAGTCTCCGAAATTGTGGGATCAGGGTCGTGTGAGGTACGCTCGGCCGCCGGAAGCAGGTTTCGATCTCCGCTGTTCCCAATCGCGATCAGGGCATTTCTGCGAAGACCATTGTGCTTCGCTCGCTTGATTGGCGAGCCGCGAAACTTTTCGCGGAATTCTTCCTCGCTGATTTCTGCGAGCCACGCCAGTGCAGGATTCACAAGCCCCTCGCGCGGCTGGAACTCAGGCTTTTCAGAGGCAGGAGCCTTTCGGTTCCACGGACAAACGTCCTGGCAGATGTCGCAACCGAAAACCTGATGACCCATGCCCGCGCGCATTTCCTCCGGAATAGATCCGCGCTTCTCAATCGCCAAGTAAGAGATGCATCGGTTGGAATCGAGTTCGTGGGGCGCAACAATCGCTTGCGTGGGACAAGCGTCAATGCAGCGGGTGCAGGTCCCGCAACGGTCGGGAGCGGGGAGATCAGGAGACAACTCAATCGAGGTGACAATCACCGCAAGAAACAGCCACGAACCCAGCTTCTGGTTGATCACGCAGGTGTTCTTGCCAACCCAGCCCACGCCGGCATAGCGCGCATAAACACGCTCGACCAAGGGGCCGGTATCCACGTAAGAGCGGGTTTCAACTGGGCCTTCATCGGGGTAAATTCCTTTGAGCTTGGATTCAACTTCGCGCACGCGCCGCAGGACGGAATCGTGGTAATCCTCGAGGCCCCAGGCGTAGCGCGAAATCCATCCTCGGCCGGGGTTATTCACGGCCGTCGAATACGGTCGCGCGGTGTTGTAGTTAATCGCACAAACAATCACGCTGCGCGCCCACGGGAAAGCCGAACGCAAGGAAGCACGCCGGAGTTGGCCCTTATCGTCGCGCGATTCGAGATACTTCATCTCACCGGCGCGACCGGCGGAAACCCACTCAGGAAAGCGTGCCAGCTCCGGAAAGTCTCCAGCCGCAGCAATGCCTGCCAGCTCAAACCCTGCATCAAAAGCGGCTTGCTTAACTAAATGTTCGAGCTGTGTGCCCACGAAAATATTCTAATAGCTTGGGAGAGACCGTTGAGATTGTGGAGTCCTGAAATCAACGGCAAAAGCTTTTAACCACAAAGAACGCAAAGGACGCAAAGAAGCCCGAACAACCGCAACCAACTCCCATTCAATACGGAAACTCGTGCCATGTGCCGTGAAGTCGAGGATACATCTTCCACACATATTAGAAGCGTAGAACCAGGCCGGACGTTGAATAGCCGTCGCCAAAGGATGTCCGTGTGCGCGGCCTTATTTTCGACGTGGACAGAAAGCGAATACACTGCGAACTAAGGAGATGAAACATGAAAGCAGTTGTTGTCCACCAATATGGCGGTCCCGAAGTACTCAAGTTCGAGGAATACCCTGATCCGGTTCCGAGTGCGGGCGAGGTGCTGGTGCGGGTCGCCGCCACGAGCGTGAATCCGATCGACTACAAGCGACGTGCTGGATTAACCAAAGATTTTTATCCTCTCAAGTTCCCGGGGCTTATAGGAGTGGATATCGCAGGTACCGTGGTCAAAATTGGGCCTGGAGCAGAAGAGTTTTCTGCCGGCGACCAGGTGTTCGCAATAGCGGACAATACCTACGCCGAACTTTGTGTCGTGAAAGCTGCGACTCTGGCGAAGGTTCCCAAAGGGCTCGATTTGATCCAGGCGGCGGCATTGCCGCTGGTCACAACGACTGGCAACCAGCTTCTCTCAGCTACAGGAATCAAAGCGGGCAAGACTGTTCTCGTCGTAGGTGCTGCTGGGAATGTCGGGCGTTCGGCGGTATTCACTGCGAAGTCTCGCGGGGCGACTGTGATCGCGGGTGTTTTGAAGAGACAGTTTGGCGACGCGAAGACCGTCGGCGCGGACCAGGTTGTCGCAACCGACGACGACGGCGCGATTGCGAATCTTCCGCCGCTCGATGCGGTGGCAGATACCGTCGGCGGACGAACCGCCGAGAAGCTGATCGCCAAACTCAAGCCGGGAGGAGTGTATGCGTCGGTTGTCGGCGCGCCGCAGAACGCCGCGGAGTATCCATCTGTAAAGGTAGAGGCAGTGTTTTCGAAATTCGACAGGAAAACGCTCGAGTTCATGGCCGAAGCGGTGCGGGATGGCAAGCTGGTAATCCCGATTAGCCAGAAATTGCCGCTCAGTAAAGCGGCCGAGGCTCAGGCCACGGCGGAAAAGGGTGCTGCCGGCAAGATCTTGCTGGTGGCCTAATATTCGTATCTGTGTAGATTTGCGATCAGGTGATTTCCGTATTCCCGTGCGACGCCCAATAAATCCCGACGCCTGTTTTCGTCAGCTGTCACGTAGGGGTGATGAAATGCTGACCAGTTTTGATCTTGACAGCTGAAGAGTACTGTCGTACTCTTACGCCATGCGATACTCGTCGGAGCACAAAGCGCAGAACCACGAGAAGATTCTTTCTGTGGCCGCTCGCTCATTTCGCGAGCGCGGCGGGGACAGCAGCGGCATCGGGACGGTGATGAGGAAGGCAGGCCTGAAAAAGGGCGGCTTCTACCGGC
>QHZV01000485.1:1227-2277 GCA_003224785.1 Acidobacteriota bacterium | reverse complement strand
CTTCCATCTGCTGCGCACCCTAAACGTCAACGATGTCTCGCTGCGCCTGGAGCTGGTGAACCTCGTGCGAATGTCGTCGAATTGGAGCCGTATGCGCGCGGGGACAATCGAGGTACTTGAATCGATAAAGCAGAGGTATCGGCTAGGCGTGATCTCCAATTCTGATGGACATATGGCTGAGCGGCTGGCATCGGTGGGGTTAGGCACGTTTTTCGAACATGTAATCGACTCCGGCAACGTTGGCCATGAGAAGCCAGCGCCACAAATCTTCCAAGCAGCACTCGCCGCCATGGCAGTGGCGCCCGAGTTGGCAATTTATGTCGGTGACATCTATTCGGTCGATTATCTCGGAGCGCAGAAGGTGGGGATGCAAGCCATGTTGATGGATGCCGCAGGCGTGTACGCCACCAGGAACCTGCCCCGTATCGACTCCCTCGATCAACTTGTAACCCGACTAACCTAGGCAAAGCTCAACCGCGCCGCTGAAATGCGCTAGCGAACTTCGCCGACAACTTGCTTCTTTGCAGGAGCACAATCAACACAGAAGTTCGGCTGTTTCTCCGGGGGGCGCACGGAGAAAAACCACACCTCACAGCCAGAGCACAAGTACGCGAATTCACCGAACTCATTGGGCTGTGGCCTTTTGTCCTGCGTCATGAATATGCAAGTCTGTCGGTGAACAGCAGACGTCAATTGTAATGAAAGGATCCCTGAGGCTCTCAGGACTGCCCAGCTTGCTGCTATACTGAAAACACCGAATCGCGCATTTTTCTGCTGCGATTCTCCTGCCCTTTGTGTCGGGGAGTGGCTCAGCCTGGTAGAGCACCTGGTTCGGGACCAGGGGGTCGGAGGTTCAAATCCTCTCTCCCCGACCAATCTATTTTAGAATCAGTTACTTACAAAAAAACGAAGTAGCCGCTGATCCCCTTGTCTAGCACCAGGTGCTCAGGTTTCACAGACGCCGGTCGAAGTTTCCATTTGAAAACAGAAGACTTACAACGCAATGGTGCAATCCTGAGTTCAATCTTGCCACTCCTTATTATTCAATGA
>QHZV01000485.1:0-1017 GCA_003224785.1 Acidobacteriota bacterium | reverse complement strand
TCTCGAGGGCGCCGAGTTGTCCAACCCGCACGATCGCGACGGACATGTGCAAATCAAATGATGGGGGACGCAATACTTCAACCGTGTCGAGAGAAATGTTTCCGGCAATAAAGTGCGCCGGCAGCAGCCCGACTCCATAACCTGACTGAACGAACGCCAGTTGGAGATGCATGTTATGGATTTCAGCCGCAATCATAGGGGAAAAGCCGGCACGGCCCATCTGCTCGACGAGGTTTGCCCGAAGGAAACACCCGGGCGGATTCAGCACCCAGGGTACTCGGCCTAAGCTTTTCCAATCGCCGCGGACGTTGCCTGCCGCGCCCTGAACGATCTCCACGCGGTCCGTCGCGATGATGTTGGTCAGAAGTGGTGGAGGCGCGGTTCTACCTTCGGGTAAAGGCACGGCTGCAACGTCGAGCGCACCGGCGAGCAGCCGGTTAAATAATTCATTCGTGCGATCGCTCAACAGCAGCAGTCTGACCTGAGGGTATTTTCCCGTCACCGCCTGAATAGGTTCGATAAGCGTCCCCTCGGCCAGGGGATGCGCGAGCCCGATGCGCAGGAGGCCGTGAGGTTCGGCGTCACGCGACGCAAGGCATTTCAGCGCCTCGGTCCGCCGCAACAGATCTCGCGCTTGTTCAAGCACTCTAGAGCCCAGCGAGTTCAGGCGTGGCGGCTTGACCGAGCGGTCGAGCAACTCAGCGCCCAATGCTGCCTCCAGCCTTTGCAGTTGCCGGGTTATGGCGGACGGCGTCCGGTATAGGCGATCGGATGCACCGGCGATGGACCCGGCCTGGGCAAACTCTATGAGTGCGCGTAAATCGTCGAGCAAGGGAGCCTCCTGAAGTGCTCCTGTATCTTCTCTAACGAATAGCAGAATCGTGCGTACGCGGCAATATGATTGTGAAAATAATGAACTTGTGGAATTGTCGGTTTCCGTTGAGACTACGTGGAGTTTCTGCATTTGACGGAAACCCGATGCCTCGTGCAATTCAAATTCGGCAGACACTGGCGGGT
>QHZV01000193.1 GCA_003224785.1 Acidobacteriota bacterium | reverse complement strand
CAGCTCGAGATGGAGCACAAACAAGGGCAGCTTTCCGACCAGGATTACGCGTCGGCTAAAGCTGCACTCGATCAAACGCTCTCGCGCGCCATTCGCCGCAAGGGCTGAAAACAATTCTTCGCCGCGGATCTCGTCACAGAATTCAAAGCTTTTAACCAGAGATCGCAGAGTTCGCAGAGGAGGGCGAATCATGCTCAATGCGAACTATTCGACCGCCTCGATGAGGCCGTGCTCAAGATTTGCAATTCAAAACCCCTGAAATCTGCTTTGGCGGCGAAGTTGAGGTTTGGCCTGCAAGAACTCGCATATCGGGCGTTCATTCAATGACATGCATCCACCGCCCCTGCGCCGCATCTATCTGTTAGGGGCTACTCGCTAATCTATGAGAAACACATTTAAAACCGCGTTCTTGCTGACTGCGCTGACCCTGGTGCTGATGTCGATCGGCCGAGTTTTCGGTGGACCGAATGGGATGCTGCTCGCGCTGGTCGTGGCAGCCGTACTGAACTTTGTCTCATATTTTTTCTCCGACAAGTTGGCGCTGGCAATGTACCGCGCACAACCAGTCACGCGCGAAGAACTCCCTCGCGCTTATCAAATTGTTGAGCGGCTCACGCAAAAAATTGGGCTGCCGATGCCAAAAATATACGTGATTCACAACGACTCACCCAATGCCTTCGCTACCGGACGCAATCCGTCGCACGCCTCGGTCGCCGTGACCCAGGGCATTCTGAATCTGCTGAACGACGAGGAACTCGAAGGAGTGCTGGCACATGAGCTCGGTCACGTCCGCAACCGCGACATCCTGATTAGCTCGATCGCGGCAACGGTTGCGGGTGCGATTACTTATGTCTCCGAGATCGGGCGATGGGGAATGATCTTCGGCGGGTACGAGCGCGATGACAACAACCGCGGCGGGGGAATTGGCGCGCTTTTCATGCTGATACTCGCCCCGATCGCGGCCTTCATGATCCAGCTTGCGATTTCCCGTTCGCGCGAGTACCAGGCCGACGAAACCGGAGCGCATTTTACCGGCAATCCATATGCTCTTGCCAGCGCGTTGTCCAAGCTCGACGCATACTCGAAGCGTGTGCCGCTTCAGGCGACGCCATCAACGGCGCACTTGTTTATCATTCAGCCGTTCCTCGGAGGCTTTGGCAGCTTGTTCATGACGCATCCGCCGATTGCGAAACGAATCGAGCGCCTGACCGGCAGGCCGGCGGAATTTACGATGCAATAAGCAGTGAGCTTCGAGCTATGAGCGGCAAGCGTTCAGGGCAGCTTGCTCTCGACTATCGCCCACGGCTCGAACTTGGTCACTAAGGTAACAATCTGCCCAGCAGAGCCGCATAGTAAAATCGCCTTCATGTCGCTTGAAACCGTCATTGCCGCATCGCACCGGGCCACCCGGCTGGAAAATGAACTTAAGAAAGTCATCCGCGGCAAGGATGAAGTGGTCCGCCTGGCGCTGGTTTCGGTGCTTTCGCGCGGCCACTTGTTGATAGAAGGCGTCCCCGGTGTCGGAAAGACGACTCTTGCTCACGCCATGGCACGGGCGCTCGGATGCAGCTTCCAGCGCGTCCAGTTCACCAGCGACATGCTTCCCTCGGACATAATCGGGATTTCGATCTATTCCGCAACCGAAGAACAATTCGAGTTTAAGCGCGGGCCGATTTTCACCAACGTCTTATTGGCAGATGAAATCAACCGCACGACACCAAAAACACAGTCCGCCCTGCTCGAAGCTATGAACGAGGGCCAGATCACGGTTGACGCGCGATGCTTTCCGCTTCCGCAACCTTTCCTGGTGATCGCCACGCAGAATCCGGTTGAGCACCATGGCACTTATCCGTTGCCCGAATCGCAACTGGATCGCTTCCTGATGCGCCTGCACATGGGTTATCCGGATAGCAAGTCAGAACGCGAGATTCTCCGGGCTGAGGCTGGCACAGCTCAACTGGAAAATCTCGAACCTATATTGAGCAGCGCTGACATACTTGAAATGCAACAGGTGGTCACGCGAGTGGAAGTTGACGATTCACTTGTAAAGTATGCGCTCGAAATTGTTGCCCGCACCCGTAAGCACGAAAAGCTGACGCTCGGAGTTTCGCCGCGCGGGTCACAAATGCTCTACCGCGCCGCCCAGGCGATGGCGTTCCTCGATGGTCGCGGGTTTTGCGTTCCTGAAGATTTCAAGCCTCTAGCAGTCCCCGTTTTTGCGCACCGCGTTGCGATCCACGGCATGCACTCGTCAGGCCTGAAAAAATCTATCAGCACCGAAGAAATCATCCAAGAAATTGTGGATTCAGTTCCTGTGCCGGTGTAACTGGAAGATTTCGGCTAATCAGCCATCTTAATTTCTCCGCAATTCTGCTCACGGGATCTTCCTGTTTGTGCTACACGCGCTTGTTTTCAGAACTTCCGAAGTCAGGGTTTTAACCGCGATCTTGCTGGCGAAATGAACTTTTGGCATAGTCGCAGCCATCCCGGTTATCACATTCACCATCGCAGGCACGTCAACACTGAAAGGGGGCATCATGCGTTTCTATGAAGGTGATTACGCTTATGAAATCGAGCGATTGCTCGATACGGCAACCCAACTGCAGACAGGCTGGCGCTATAACATTTATCGAGTCCGCCCCATGCAAGAATTGCTCCGCTCAGGAGAAGCCGCGACGCAAGAGGAAGCAGAAAAAGCTGGAAGGAAAACGCTTGCCGAAGTTATGAAGACTGAAGCCAAAGCTAAGGAGGGCGCCGCTTGAGTGTTTCGTTCCGGGTAAAGAATTCCGCGCGCGCCCGCGAAAAGGCGGACAAGGAGCTGAGATATTTGGTAGCGCTACCGGGAATCGAACCCGGGTTTGAAGATTGAGAATCTTCCGTCCTAACCCCTAGACGATAGCGCCATTGGCGTGGAAGCAGAGGCCATTATAACAAAGCGAAATTGGCGGCTTCTTGCCGCCGCCTCGGCCAGGAAAGGGCATCGGTTACTAATGCCGGCTCGTCTCCCGAAGAATGATGATGAAGTTTCGTCCCCCGAACTCGAAGCCCTGCTCAATTTTTCCGTTTACAGTGAGGCTTGAATTGTGAGCAGGCAGGTCTTTTTTATCCCGAAACACCCACAGACGCCCTGTGCCATTGTCCAGTTCGAATGCTCCTGAGGCTGCGACTGTGAAGGAATTCACGACACGACCGGCAACCTTTAAGTCTTTGCCACCAAATCGTGCAGGGTCATGATTAATGGATTCAATGCTCACCCGAGACACACACCCGGCGAGCAATAGCGTTCCGCCAATCAGCGTGGCAGCGGCAGCGTTTCTGATCCTTAATCGCTTTGCGCAGATCAAATGCATTTCATTCGATCTCGAACAGCTTACAAGAAACATTACTTCATGCAAGCTGGCGCATTTTTCTTGACGTGATGGCTTACCGAGACCGGGCCCAGAAGCATCCAGGCTCGGACTTCATGGTATTTTGGTACTCAATGAGGAAAATCCTTCTTCTCCTCCTGGGCCTCCCTATATTCATAATGTGCGCAGTGGCTGCGGAAGAGCAACTTCAGCCGCTCCCAGTTCCGGTCTCGAATAATGCGGTAGCCGGAATCAAAGTTAACGGGCAGCTACTTGTCTATTCGATGACCGGCATCGGGTCGAAAAAGACGTGGAACTCGGTCACCAATGCGGCCTATGCGCTCAATGTCAAGTACGACACCTGGACTGCCATCAAACCAGTGCCGGGTTCGGGACGCCTCGGGGCAACTGCCGCTGGTGTCAAAGAGCAGGTTTTTCTCATTGGCGGATACGTTCCCGACCCGCAGGGTGAGCAAGCCATTGTTTCTGACGTTTCGATCTACGAACCGGTTGCGCTGCGCTGGTATCGTGGCGCGGAATTGCCGATTGCCGTTCGCGATGCTGTCTCCGGAGTTTACAAGGACCGCTATGTGTACGTGATTGGCGGATTCACCAAGAATGGCCCGACCAATCAGGTCCAACTTTATGACAGCGAGACCGACAAGTGGACTTCGGCAACCGCATCTCCTGGATTACCAGTGTTCGGACATGCCGGTGGAATTGTGAACGACAGCATCGTTTACGTGGGCGGCGCGATAGCGTCCTCCGGGAAGCCTGGATTTACGCCATCCGATGAAGCCTGGATAGGAAAGATTGATCGAAAGGACCCACGCAAAATTGAATGGAGCAAGCTGCCGCTGCCTCCGAGTGCTGCGCGATATCGAATTGCGGCGGTCGCATCAGAAAAAGATCAGAGAATTTATTTTGCCGGCGGCAGTGACAAGGTCTATGAATTTAACGGCATTGGGCTCGACGGCACGCCTACAACGTGAAGAGCAGTGCATGGGAGACTATTCAGCAAAACGTGCCAACTCCGTCAATGGACCATCGCGGAATGGCAGTCAGCTCCGATGGACTAATTATTGTCGGCGGAATGGTTTCTGGCCAGAAGGTGGTTGCGACCGTCGAACTGCTTCCGAAGAGTAAATGAATCACGGGGGACAGGCATCTCGCCTGTGGAAGCCCTCCTGTTCGGGCTGACACGCAGGACTCCTGTCCGACGCGATCCAATCAGCGCGCACGAGCCAGCACCAGAGTGACGTCGTCCGGCTGCTCGGCGCCGCCAATCCAATCATCCACGGCAGCGGTCACGATTTCCGAAATTCGCTCGAGCGATAGATCGCGGTTTTCCTGGACCAGTTCGATCAGGCGATCTTCGCCGAACTCCCCAAAATCATTTTCTGGCTCGGTCACGCCGTCACTGTAGGCGAGAAAAATCTCGCCAGGGCGAAGCTGGACCGATCCTTCATCGAAGTTGAGGTGGTCAAACAGGCCAACTACTGTCCCTCCATCTTCTAGTTTGCGAACTGCGCCCGATTCCGAAAGCAGGAGCGGAGGCAAATGTCCGGCATTGCTGTAGGTTAGCGTGCGCTCGCTGCCATCGTAGAGCGCGAGGAACATGGTCGCGTACTTTTCCATCGGCGTGGTGTTGTAGAGCTGATGATTGAGCAAAGAAAGCAGGGTGCCGGGAGCCACTTCTGCACCTGGAAGTATGGAGTCGTATCGCTCCATCAATACGGCACCCGCACCCACCAGTTGCACTTGGCGCAGCGCAGGGATCCCTTCCATAGAATAAGCCCGCACTGCGGAGTGGATGGTGGCCATCAGCAGGGCGGCGGAAATCCCTTTTCCGCTCACGTCGCCAACCGCGAGCATCAGTTTTTCACGTCCGAGCGGAACAAAATCGTAGTAGTCGCCGCTCACACTTCGCGCCGGACGGCAGAACCCGTGCACTTCCAAAGTCGGCAGTTGCGTAATGTGTCGCGGGAACAGTTG
>QHZV01000192.1 GCA_003224785.1 Acidobacteriota bacterium | reverse complement strand
ATGGCCGAGCGAAAGGCCTGTGCTGCAAGAGATGGTTTCGGAGATCGAGGCTTCGCTTGGGGACGGATTCGTTGCGGAGACTCCGGCGATGGAAGAAGCTCCCGTCGCGTACGCAGAACCAGTCGTCGAGAGCACTGCATCAGCGCAGCAGTTCCGCGCGGGAACTCTGGACGAATTCGTTTCAGATCTTGAAGCTTCATTGGGCAACGATTTTCCAAGCGCGCCAGCTGCAGTTGTGCCACAAGCGCCTGCGCGGGTTGCTGCAGTGCCGGTGGCCAGGGCCGCGGCTGCTGCAACTAGCTCCGCTGCGGCGAGAAGCGCCACTGGGGCTGCACCTGCGCTTCAGATCCCGCAACCGGTTAGTGCGCCACAAGCGGTTCAACCCTTCGCAGGCGTTGATCTCTCTGACATGTTCGGAGAACTGAAGAGTGAGCTTGAAGCCGGCGGCACCAGTGCAGACGAAGATCCGGAGACGCACTACAACCTTGGAGTCGCGTTCAGAGAGATGGGCTTGCTGGACGAAGCCATCGGCGAATTTCAGAAAGTTTGCCAGGCAACGGAGCACGGTCACAGTTTCAATCAGATCATGCAGACCTACACCTGGCTGGCGCAGTGCTTCCTAGATAAAGGTGTGCCAGAAGCCGCAGTGCGCTGGTACGAGAAGGCGCTCAAAATTCCCAGCATCGATCAGGAAACGCGCACAGCTCTTCATTACGAACTCGCATCCTCATTTGAGAATGCGGGAAACCGCCCTGCCGCGCTCAGCAATTTCCTCGAAGTCTATGGCAGCAACATTGACTATCGCGACGTGGGCGAGCGGATCAAGGCCCTAAGGACGTAAAATAGGCCGATGGGTCCCACGCGCGGCATTCGTGAGCCGTATTCCGGGAGGCTTCTCTGACTGCCGATCCGAAGACGGCATCTGCTGTTCCCAATTTTGAAGAAGACGCGCAGGAGCTAAGGTCCGATCGCCTTCGCGGCGGTGCGACTACCTCCGACGTTGCGAGCGCTCCCAGTCGCGCACACAGGTGGCTGCTGAGAGTGCGGGCTCTGCTGTTTGTGACGGTTTGTGCGACATTCGGGGTGCTGCTGGTGATTTTGCCGTGGACAGAGCACTGGACTGATAATTCTCTGCTTCTTGCTTCTCCGGCCCTGCGCACTTTCGTTTCGAACGGATTCGTACGCGGCCTAGCCAGCGGGTTGGGCATGGTTGATCTTTGGCTCGGATTTTGGGAAGCAATTCATTACCACGAAAGCCCTCGGTAGTTGCCCAGCAGCCATTTCCATTACGGAGCAGTCACGACACCTTGAAGAAGACAGATACTAATAACGACAAAGGCCACGATCAACGCGCTCCTCTCTCGTACGAGAATCCTCTGTTCCTGAACAGTCCGGACGGGCGGATTCTTCGCATTATGTCCGAATATGTGGAGCCGTTCGCCCGGTTTCGGCGCGAACAAATCCAGGACACAGTAGTTTTCTTCGGTTCGGCGCGCTTTCCGTGTCTGGTTGATGCGAATACGGCGATGGAGAAGGCCAGCCTGTCAACGGACGACAGCGATCGAAAACAGCTGCAGGCCGGGGTGGAGATGGCGCGATATTACGAGGATGCGCGCAAGATGGCATTTCTGCTGAGCGAGTGGGCTGCGCATATTCCGGCAAGGCGGCGACGTTTTGTGGTCACAACCGGCGGCGGTCCGGGAATTATGGAAGCCGCGAATCGCGGGGCACGAGAAGCTGGCTCAAAAACCATCGGGCTGAACATCCGGCTGCCGTTTGAGCAGTCTCCAAATCCGTACATCACTCCGTCGCTCAATTTCGAGTTTCATTATTTTTTCATGCGGAAGTTCTGGTTCGCTTATCTGGCGAAGGCACTGGTGATTTTTCCAGGTGGATTCGGAACGTTGGACGAGCTATTCGAGATTTTGACGTTGGCGCAGACTCGGAAGTTGGCCAAGAGGATTTTAGTTGTGATTTATGGACGGCAGTATTGGGAGAAGCTTATCAACTTCCAAACCATGATTGACGCCGGGGCAATTTCCGCTGAAGACCTGGAACTGTTCAAGATCGTGGATACTCCCGAGGAAGGTTACGAGTTCCTGCGCGAGGGCCTGACGAAATATCATCTCGAAGAACGCCCGCGGCGCGTGGGGGAAGCTGTTCCGGAGATTGCCAAGACGAACCCGTGACGGCGGTTATCTCGCGGAAGACTGACTACGAATGGCTAGGTAGCCCGAAGCCCGCACTTGCTCCTCTACTACATAACTGATCGAACGCAATTTCCTGGGACCGAACCGGAACGCCGCGAACGTTTGCTGGACAAAATCGCGGAAGCCGCGCTCTGCGGAATTGATTTTGTTCAGTTGCGGGAAAAGGACCTCTCCGGGCGCGAATTGGAATTCATTGCTAGCGAGGCCATGCAGCGCGTGCGCTCGTCTGGCACAAAAACTCGTCTGCTGATCAATTCTCGGATAGACATCGCCGTGGCGGCTGGGGCGGATGGCGTACACCTGAGATCGAAAGACATCTCCCCGGAAGATGCGCGAAGGATCTGGCGTAAAGCAAACGGCGCTAAAGATCCAGTCATCGCGGTTTCATGCCATACGGAAGCCGAACTCGTGACGGCGGAAAAGGCTAGCGCGGATTTCGTCGTGTTCGGACCGGTGTTTGGGAAGTTTGAAGGGTTGGCGACCCGGCTGGACGGTTTGCGGCCTGTTTGCCGTCACAAAGTTTCAGTTTTTGCTTTGGGAGGTGTGACTCTGACGAATGCGCGTTCATGTATTGACGCCGGCGCCGTAGGAATCGCCGGAATCCGGTTGTTTCAGGGAAATAAGGTTGCAACGATTGTGAAGGCTCTTCGACGTTGATCCGTTGGAGGCCCTAATGGCGCGCCGAGAGCATGCCCAGGATTTCCTGCAGTCCGTGGCGAATGCGCCTGAGGTCAGACACCGATTGGGTGGGAAATGGCAGCGGGGCCTGGTTCTTTTCGGTTTTTAGATCCGAGCGAAGTTGCTGGCGCGCGCCCACGATGGTGAAGCCTTCCTCGTATAAAAGCTTCTTGATCCGCAGAACCGCTTCGACGTCCTTGCGGCGGTACATGCGCTGGCCGGTGTTGCTCTTCACCGGCTTCAACTGCGGAAATTCGGTTTCCCAAAAACGCAGAACGTACGCCGGCAGATGGCAGAGTTCTGAGACCTCTCCAATGCGGAAATAAAGCTTGTCGGGGACGATGACTTCGCTCGTGCGGAGCGCCTTGGGTCTGGCTTTTGCGACGTTCATGTTTTTCGCAAGATTCATGTGGGTACGAAGCAGCCGTGATAAATGCGCTAAGCCGTTTCTAGCACGATCTGACCCGCGCGACAACTATTACTTGGCCGCAAATAAAAAAACCTCCCGCGAGTTTTTCTCGGAGAGGCCTTTCAAGACCTAATAGCGAGATCTCTCTCGCATTCTTAGTGCTTTTTCTTTTTTGCTGCCTTTTTCTTTGCTGGCATCATTTTCCTCCTGGACGATTTTCCCTCGAACATCGTTACTCAGGGCCCATTTACTGCAGATGCCGCCAACAATTTGCCTTGGCAGCATCTATAACTCAGAGTTTGCGGTGGATGAATGTCATTGTCAATACAATTCTCTCCTTTTGAAGGAGTTATTAATGGGGAACACCGAGCGATGAATGGCGAGTGAGATCGATGCGCGGTCAGATGCGCGAGAGACTGCCGCTTCAACTTCACAGTCGAACTTCAAGCATGAGTCTGGTCAATGCTCGCTGCTCGCTGTTCACTGCTTACTGCTGATCGAGGCTTCGCCGCTCCTCACGCGCAACATCTCACGGTGCTAGAATTTGTTGGCTCTTTGGAGATTTTGGGGAATGCCGAAGACGATGCTAGCGGTGGTGAAACCTGATCCGGCACCAGGGGCAGAGATTCGGCAAGTAAAGCTTCCCGTCATTGGCCGCACCGATGTTCTCGTCAAAGTCAAAGTAGCATCCATCTGCGGCACTGATCTGCATATTTATGAGTGGGACCGGTGGGCGCAGCGGCGCATCCATCCTCCGCTCATTCCTGGGCACGAGTTCTGCGGCGAGGTAGTTGCGCACGGAGACGAAGTCACCAGCGTTAAGGAGGGCGATTTTGTTTCGGCCGAAATGCATGTGGCTTGCGGAAAGTGCGTGCAATGCCGCACCGGCGAGGCACACATTTGCCAGAACGTGAAGATCATCGGTGTGGATGCGGACGGCGCATTCGCGGAATATGTTGCGATTCCCGAGTCGAATATCTGGAAGCTGGATCCTGCCATTCCGATTGAGTACGCATCCATTCTCGACCCGTTGGGAAATGCAGTGCACAGTGTGCTGGCCGGAGAAATCGCCGCCAGGACGGTCGCGATCACCGGGTGCGGGCCCATCGGATTGTTTGCAATTGCGGTAGCGCGAGCGGTCGGAGCATCCCAGGTGTTCGCGATTGAGACCAACGCGCACCGGCGGGAGATTGCCGGGAAAATGAAAGCGGATGTGGTCCTGGATCCCGCTTCACAGGACGTGCCCGCCGAAATTCTGGAACGGACGGGCGGACTTGGCGCGGACGTTGTGCTTGAGATGGCAGGGCAGCCGAATGGGCTGACATCAAGGCCGATCTCGCTGAATTTTTCTGAGGACATTATTTTCAAGGGCATTACGGTCCAAGGCATCAATGGACGCCGTATGTATCAGACCTGGTATCAGATGACCGCGCTGCTTAAGGCTGGGAAGCTCGATCTGCATCCGGCAATTACAGACAGAATCGCAATGAAGGATTTCTCAAGAGCTATGGAGAGATTGAAGACCGGCGAGGCCAGCAAGATTTTGGTATATCCGAATGGGAGTGGCTAAGGCCAATCGCCACGTCCCAACGCCATTCACGCTCCCTGGGGCATCTTCACGATCTTTTTCTGAATGGCGTAGGTCACGAGTTGCGCTTTGTTGTGGATATTGAGCTTGCGCATCAGGTTAAATTTGTGGGCTTCCACAGTCTTGACGCTCAACTCAAGGATCGCAGCAATTTGCCGGACTGAATTCCCCTCGGCCAACATTTTGATAACTTCTCGTTCGCGCGGAGTAAGTGTGGAACCTCTGGCGAGGCCGCTGGTTGAACGCGAACGGAAATCATCCACAAGTTTGCCGAGTACTTGCGGACTTAGATATTTTCTTCCCGCATTCACATCGCGCACGGCCCCGATGAGCCGCGGCGCAGGTGCATCTTTCAAAATGTAACCAGAGGCTCCGGCGTCCAGGCACTGCAACAAATACTCCTCGTCCTCGTACATCGTCAGGAAAATCACGCGGCGGCCGGGTAGCTCGCGGGTGATTCGGCGAGAAGCCTCAAAGCTGGAAAGGCCGGGCATTCCAATGTCCATCAAAACAACGTCGGGCGAGAGGCGGCGCGCCTGTTCGATGGCCTCGGCGCCATCGCGGGCATCGCCTACCACCTGCAGATCACCTTCGCTCTCAAGCACGCGGCGAAGTCCTTCACGGAAGAGCGTGTGATCGTCAACTATCAGGCATCGAATCGGCATATCACTTCACACTTGATCAGCTTGCATGTCGTAGGGCGGCAGCGGCATTCGCCTTTGCAGCACTTTTCGCCAGCGGCAATTGAATTTGAATGCTGGTTCCCTTGCCGCGTTCGGAACGAATCTTCATCGAACCTCCCAGGGCCGCGGCTCGCTCGCGCATCCCGGTCAATCCGAATCCGCGAGTGTGCGCCGTTCGTCGCGAGAACCCGGTTCCATCGTCTTCGACCTGCAAAGTCACCTTTCCGGACGTCACTTCGAGCCGAACCGCAAAATTCGACGCTCGCGAATGCTTCGCGACGTTGTGCAGCGCCTCCTGCACCGAGCGGTAAAGCGCGACCTCAATGTCGTGGTCCGCAGCCGCCCAATTGTGAGGAAGATCCAATAGCGCCTTCATTCCCGTGTGCTTCGCCAGAAGCTGCGCCTGACGCCGGATGGCTGTGAGGAGTCCGAACTCTTCCAGTACTCGTGGAGAAAGCCGAGCGATGGTCCGGCGGAGTCCCTCAATGCTGCGGTCGAGCACTTCGAGGGCTTCTCTGATTTTGGCCTCGGTTTCCTTGCCGCCGGCGTCACCCAGAAGCAACTCCAACTGGAAGCGCAAAACCATCAGCGCCTGCCCGGTTTCATCGTGCAACTCGCGGCTGATGCGTCTGCGTTCTTCCTCCTGCGCTTTTAAAAGCTGCCGCGAAAGTTCGGTGGCCTCGAGCGGAGGCGGTTCCAGGCGGGAGGGAGCTTGTGCGGCTTTAGGGGACATGGCTCACCACTTTGCGCATTTGCACGAATGCAATGCGGCATTGCCCGCCCAATGCCGATCAGAGCGTAGCAAACGCGAAATTACTTCTCCTTCTCAGCAAGTGCAGCGCTACGTGCACCTTAGCTCCTGATGTTGGATGAGCCTCGCCGCGCAGGGTTGCCCAAGACATAGAACCATGCTGAAGTTTTTCACGTCCGGAGAGTCGCATGGGGAGGCGCTTGTCGCGTTCCTTTCGGGAGTGCCGGCCGGAGTCCAAATTGACCTGGAATTCGTGAACCGCGAGCTGTGGCGGCGCCAGCAAGGCTACGGGCGCGGCGGCAGAATGAGGATCGAGCGGGATACGGCTCGAATCCTCTCGGGCGTGCGGCACGGGAAGACCATTGCATCGCCGATTGCGGTGTTATTGGAGAATCGGGATTGGAAGAACTGGCAGGAGCAGCTTCCGGTCGAGACCGGCGACACCAGCAAGCACAAGCGGGTGGCATCGCCCAGGCCGGGACATGCCGATCTCGCCGGAGCATTGAAATACAACTTCCCTGAAGCGAGATACGTGCTGGAACGAGCCTCGGCGCGGGAGTCGGCGGCGCGGGTGGCGATTGGCGCGCTGGCAAAATTGCTATTGCGCGAACTGGGAATCGAAATTTTGAGCCACGTGGTAGCAGTGGGGAAGGCGAATGTCGAACGCGAAATTGCGTGGGCCGAAATTCAGGCGAGTTGCGGAAAAGATGAAGTCCTGCTGAATTGCGCTGATCCGGGCATTGAGCCAAAGATGAAAGAAGAAGTGGATAAAGTCCTGCGGACTGGCGATTCGGTTGGCGGAGTCTTTGAAGTGGTCGCGCACAACGTTCCGCCGGGACTTGGGACGTACGTGCAATGGGACGAACGTCTCGACGCGCAACTGGCGGCGGCGGTTATGTCATTGCAGGCGGTGAAAGCGGTTGAGATTGGCGCTGGAGTGGCGGCGGCTTACGCGCCGGGGTCAGCGGTGCATGACGAGATTGGATACACGGCGTCCTCGGGATTTACGCAATTTTCGCGCACGAAGAACAATGCGGGCGGAATTGAAGGTGGAGTTTCGAACGGGCAGGAGATTCGGGTCCGGGGATATTTGAAACCCATCTCCACGCTGAGGCGGCCACTGGCTTCGGTGGATTTTGCGACGCGAGAGCCGGTGAAGGCGGCGTATGAACGCTCAGACGTGTGCGTAGTTCCCGCCGCCGGCGTTGCAGGCGAAGCGATGATGGCGCTGACTCTGGCGCGCTGTGCGCTGGAAAAATTCGGCGGAGATTCGATGACAGAAACGCGCAGAAATTTTGAAGGGTATCTGGAGCAGTTGAAGAAGTACTAGGCATCAGGCTTCAGCATCAGGCATCCCATGCGCTGGCTCGAATCTGATGTCCCAGACGTGCGAGAGCCGACGAGGTATTACGCAAGAACGAAGTGCGCAAGACCGAACACATGATCTATCCCATCGTAAAG
>QHZV01000191.1 GCA_003224785.1 Acidobacteriota bacterium | reverse complement strand
AGCTCGAGGTTACCGTGAAGCCGGATGGTAGCGTCAAGGACGTGCGCGTGATCGGGGGCCATCCGCTGTTGGCGGACGCCGCAGTCAGATCTGTAAAACAATGGCGATACGAGCCCAGCGGACGAGAGACGACCGAAGTGGTGAAAGTAAATTTCGAAAACCAATGACCGACCCTAACTAATCCAGCCGCCGCCAACGACTATATCTTCGTTGTAGAAAACGGCCGCCTGCCCCGGCGTTATCGCGCGCTGCGGCTCGTCAAACGTGACTACAATCTCATCTGCACTCGTCTTCTCGATAGTTGCGGCTGCGGCCTCATGACGGTGGCGGATCTTCACGCTAACTTGCATCGGATGCTTCAGGTCGTCAACAGAAATAAGGTTAATCTTGCGCGCAAATAGAGTGCGCGAGTAGAGACGCTCCTGCTCCCCCACAATGACCTGACGCTTCTCGCCATTGATCTGAAGGACATACAATGGCGAACCTGTGGCAACTCCCAAACCCTTCCGCTGCCCCACGGTGAAATTGTGAATGCCTGAGTGCTCACCGATGACGCGGCCATCGGTCGTAACCAGTTCACCAGCGGTATCGGGCATCGACTCGCCTTGGTCAGCGAGATAAGCGTCCAGGAAATTCTTGTAGTCGCCACCAGGAACGAAGCATATCTCTTGCGAATCCCGCTTTTCGGCCAAAGCCAAGCCATGCTTACGGGCAAGTTCGCGCACCTCGGGCTTAGTCATTCCCCCCAGCGGGAACAGCGTGCGGCTCAGCTGCTCCTGCGTGAGGCCAAAGAGAAAATATGTCTGGTCCGTCGAGCGATCCGCAGGACGCTTCAACAGCCAGCGTCCGCACTCCTCGCCAAACTCCACGCGCGCATAGTGACCGGTTGCGACCGCATCGGCGCCAACCTGCTGTGCCACTGTGAGTAACTGATCAAACTTCAAGTGATTATTGCAAAGGCTGCACGGAATCGGCGTCCGCCCGGACAAGTATTCCTGCACAAACGGACGCACTACATCCTGCTCGAACCGGTCCTCGTGATTAATGACGTAATAAGGAATGCCAATCGTCTCAGCAACGCGGCGTGCGTCGTACACGTCATCGAGCGAGCAACAGCGTCCCTGGACTGACTCCGGCATTCCCGTGTGCCCCGCCAGCCTGCGCTGGTTCCAGAGCTGCATGGTCAGGCCGATAACGTTGTGACCTTCGGCGCGCAGCATTGCCGCAACGGTCGAGGAGTCAACTCCTCCCGACATGGCTACGGCAATAGTGTTAGGACACAAGCTGTTAGCTCCTAGCTGTTGGCTCTTGGATAACCAGCGCTGTTGTGGGCATTCGCAAAAAGCTAAGAGCTAATAGCTTCTTTTCTATTGTACAAAGGCGAGAGCTCGCGCAGCCTCGCCACCGAAGCCGGCACTAGCTCGAGGGCGAAATCTACATCTTCGGCTGTGTTCTGTTTGCCCAGGCTGAAACGCAAGCTGGCGCGCGCCTGGCCGGGACGCAAGCCCATTGCAGTCAGCACGTGGGAAGGTTCAATAGCTCCCGAAGAACACGCCGCGCCAGTCGAAACCGCAAGACCTTTCAGATCGAGGGCAATCACCAGCGCCTCGCCTTCGATGTAGTCGAAATAAATGTTGCTGGTGTTTGGAACGCGCGGAGCGCCGCCACCGTTTATACCGGCAGATTCGACCTGATTCAAAATTTCAATCTCCAGACGATCTCGAAGCGCAGCCATTTCGCGGTCCTCTGCAAGTTCGAAGCTGCGCATTGCAATCTCAGCCGCCTTACCCAGCGCCACAATGCCCGGGACATTCTCGGTTCCTGCCCTCCGTGAGCGCTCGTGACTGCCGCCGAAAAAGCGCGGCTCCAGAGTCGTTCCCTTTCTCACATAGAGCGCTCCCACGCCTTGCGGCGCATGGATCTTGTGCCCTGAAATGGACAGCAGATCGCAACCGATGTCCTTCACTCGGATAGGAACCTTGGAAGCCGCTTGCACCGCGTCTGTGTGGAAGTAAACATCAGCTTCGGCGCAGATTTTTCCAATTTTCTCGACGGGCTGAATCACTCCGGTCTCGTTGTTGGCCATCATTATCGTTACTAGCTTTGTGTTCGGTCGTAGTGCCCGCCGAACATCGTTGGGATCCACGAGACAACGACCATCGACCGGAACAAAGGTGACTTCGATTCCCTTCTCCTGCAGATGCTTGCAGGAGTTGAGCACCGCATGATGTTCAATGGTCGAGGTAACAACGTGATCGCCCGGTTGGACCAAACCAAAAATAGCTAGATTGTCAGCCTCAGTGCCGCCGCTGGTAAAAACGACCTCTGCTGGACGACACCCCAACAAATTAGCTACTGATTCGCGCGCACGCTCGACTGCAGCCCGCGTCTCCTGCCCGTGATGGTGAATGGAAGACGCGTTCCCGAAGTGCTCGCCAAAATACGGCCGCATCGCTTCCAGAACTTCCAGCCGCACGGGCGTGGTGGCGTTGTTGTCGAGGTAAACGCGGCGCATACGATTATTTTACGCCTTACGCTTATTCCTCCGGGAAGCATGCACGATCAATGGGGCTATAACACCATCACTTCGTCTCCGGTCCGTGACATTTGCCAGACCAACAAATTACAAATTTCCGATTCACAAGTTACATTCCCATGATTCCCTGCGGACAACTGGCAACGTAGCTTCCGCTAACTTCTCAGATAGCCGGACTTCTCGTCCGCGCCAGACTCCCAGCCCCACCTCAAAGGAGAAGAATATGAGCAGTATCAAGAAGCCGAGGGCGATCCCGCACCTGCCCTCCATACTACTAATGCTGGCGGCGATGTCCGCTGTCAGCTTTGGCGAGCAGCCGCCTGCGCCATGCCACGCGAATCCACAAGCCGCTCTCGACGTGGCAACGGTCGGTGCTCGTGGAGACATCAGCCCCCTGCCGAACCCCCTCAAGGAACGCCTTGCCCGCATGGCGAGCCGGCCGCATAGCCAACTTCCAACCCAGGCATACGCGGAAGCTCACTCCGATACAGCCCCGTTCAAGCCCAAACCGAGTCAGCTTTTTCAGTATTACCTTCTCGACAGCAAGGGCTTTGAACCAAATCCATTTACGGCCATTTTCGCAGGACTGAACGACAACGTGATGCTCACCGCAACCGGTCCGGACTGCGGTTTACCGACGATCGGTTCAGTACGTGTGGTGTTGGAACCAAAACCGGATCTGCCCACCGATCCGAGTGACGTGCGGGCTTTTATTGACGTATTCACCGACATCTCAGGATTGTTTGTCATCAATAACGAAAGCGGCTGGTATGAGGGCTGGATGATCCATGACCTGAAGGTGGCGCCAGTCAACAACACGCCGCGCCCGGACGGCCACGCAAAGTTCGGTACGATTCTGAAGTCTGACGCCGACAAACTAAAAGGTGGCAACAAGGTCCCGGGCGCTTTCTTTACCGTGGACGGCAATGCTCCCCACTGGCCAAGTCCAAACGACCATTTTCCCGACAAGCAGACGAACGTCGTTCCCATTCAGGTCAGCATGGGAGCGTGGAACACGTTGCAGCAGAGCGATGGCCATGCCTACTGGGAGTTCAACTACACCACGGATTGGGTCCATCCACTCTATGAATTGCCGTTTACTGGCGGCATTCCGGGAACATTTGAGGCGGGGCAGATTGGAGCACTTCAATCCATCATTCCCGGCTCAGGGCCCAACGGCATTAAGAATGATCCGGTGACTTATGGCGATAATCCGAACACCAAAGGCGTGATCCAAGGAACCGGCCCTCGCGATCCAGATAAGTTCGATGGAGATGATGACACGCAGCGAGAATTTCGCATGCGCTTTATCCCCAGCGGACTGGCAAACGAGATCTTCCTAGACGTCTATCAGAGGCTGGCATCGTTCGAGCCCGGCGTAACCGACTTCAAGCAGCGTTTGTTCGACGCATACGCTGCCGAAGTCGCCAGGGTTGATGCCAACGGCGACGGCGCAATTTCGGGACCTGAAGGCGATGTGGACACACCTTCGGACGGCTTCGAGGACAACGCTCGTTTATTCATTCCCGCAACTCAGTTCAATCGCTTTGCAGTAACCCGGGAACTCAATGATGGGCTGCTTGCACCTCGATTCGCACCCAGCCAGCGGGCTTGGGTCTTGTCAGGCACGCAG
The DNA here is from genome assembly GCA_003224785.1 of Acidobacteriota bacterium. GTDB lineage: Bacteria > Acidobacteriota > Terriglobia > Terriglobales > Acidobacteriaceae > Gp1-AA145. Next base: position 232 of record QHZV01000191.1, on the reverse strand, counting down.
GTTCGTGTGACTCCGTCCGTTCCAGCTTCTGCTGGCGAAGACGGCGACGATCGCTAAACCGCAGCACGGAAAAAGCCGGATTCCACGTGGAATCCGGCTTTTTTGTCGAACGATACGGATGGAACCATGTCAGCCGTGGCGAGGAAACACGCAGGAGACAACAAAAGAGGGGTAACCGTGCTCTAATTGAGTACATCCTCGGGAGGCATCCATGTCCCACCTTAGTCTCCGC
>QHZV01000190.1 GCA_003224785.1 Acidobacteriota bacterium | reverse complement strand
TGTCGTTCTTCGAGGTGGATTGGTTTACTTCTGCGGGAAGATTCGGCTGCGCGCCCGGCGCCCCATGCGGCCACAGAAGGAGCGTGAGGTGTCCGGGAGCAGGCTGCCACGCCGGCTGCTGAGCCGAACAAAATGCAACCAGAAGAAAAACGATCACTATTAGCTGAGGTTTACGCATCCAAAGTTGGTTGATATGCGAAGCGGCAATCATCGCATATTTCCCGGCAAATTTCTGGACGGGTTTGACCGCCGGCCGAGTGCGTCCTAGAGCGATTCGGGTTACAATACGCCTGAGGAAAAGCATGGTTAAGCGCGCATTGTTGCTGGCGTTTCTGGTTGCGCTCACGCTCGCGGTGTCATCCCCGTGGACGATGTATGCGCAGCCGCAAGCACCCGCACCAGAAGAAGAGAGGGTTCCGGCTTTTAATCCCACGCCGCCGCCAAAGGGCACGGAATTACCGCCAATCCTCGGTAAAGGGCAGCTCTGGGGCAATAACGATCAATATCCGTTCCAATCGCATGCCTACGAGCTGGCCGCGAAGATCCCAAACGTCATCTATCAACAGCCATGTTATTGCTACTGCGACCGCGGCATGGGACACAAGAGCCTTCATAGCTGCTTCGAAGGCACGCACGGAGCGCAGTGCTCCACCTGCATAAAAGAGCTTTACTACGCGTATCAAATGAACAAGCAGCACAAAACCGCGGCCCAGATTCGCAAAGGTATTATTGCGGGAGAATGGAAGACGGTTGATCTGCAATCGGCCGCAAACATCAATTGACGATTAACAGCGGCTTCAGGCTTCAGGCGTAAGGCTTCAGAACCTGCGCTTCAATCACAAAGATCGAATTACTACTGAGCCTGACACCTGAAGCTGATGCCTGATGCCGCAGTTTGACAAGTCCAAGTACAACTCGAGGAAAGCTTCTACACATGGCCCAGAAACCCACAGCCAAGCACACGCTGGTGAGCGATCCGCAATTGGCGCAGCTGCTGCAGTCATATGAAGGCGGCTTACGCGCGATGCAGGAACACAAGTACGACAAGGCCAAGGGGCTGTTGCAAAAAGTCGCCACCGGCAACAACCGGGAACTCGCCGATCGGGCTTGCGTCCACCTTAACGCGTGCAATCAGCAACTAGAGCGCGAGAGCATCCAGTTCAAGACGCCCGAGGAACACTACGACTACGTGGTTTCACTCATCAATGTGGGTGACTATGTAGGCGCGCGCGAGCACCTTGACAAACTTTCTAAGCAAGTGCCCAAAGCGGACTACGTCGCTTATGGATTGGCGGCGCTTGATTGCCTCACCGGAAAAATGGAAGACTCTATGCGGAACCTGTCACGCGCCATCGGTCTGAATCCCGCGCTTCGATTTCAGGCGCGCAACGATTCGGATTTCCAAAACCTCTCCGAAGATCCGCGTTTCACCGAGCTTCTCTATCCCGATCCGGGTGGCGAAATGCCTTTACCCGAAGAAGGAGTGGGTGAGGAGATCGGCTAGCTCCCATGCCGGAGCGCAGCAGACGTGAATTGCGCGTAGTTGCTATCGGCGGAGGCACCGGACTCTCCACGCTGCTCAAGGGCCTTAAGAAATACACCGTCTCTTCCCTTTCGGATTCGCCTCGCATCTCGCAACTCTGCGCCGTGGTTACCGTCAGTGATGATGGCGGCTCCAGCGGCCGATTGCGGAAAGAGTTCAACATGCTTCCGCCTGGAGACGTGCGCAACTGCATCGTCGCGCTTTCGGAAGATGAAGCGCTGCTCTCGCGGTTGTTTCAGCATCGCTTTGAAAAAGGCCAGAGCCTTGAGGGTCACAGCTTTGGAAATCTTTTTCTCGCTGCGCTCACGGCTTTGACTGGCGATTTCGGCGAAGCTGTGCGCCTCTCCTCAGAGATTCTCGCCACTCGCGGACACATTTTCCCGGCGACTACTTCGAATATCGAACTGGAGGCCTTGATGCAGGATGGCACCCGAGTTCGCGGCGAAACTAAGATCACCGCGAGCAAGGGACGCATTGAAGAGCTGTTCCTGGTGCCTGCCGATCCTGAGCCGCTTCCACAAACATTGCTAGCCATCGCCACCGCCGATCTCATCACCATTGGCCCGGGATCGCTCTTCACCAGTCTCATTCCAAACCTGCTGGTGCGCGGCATTCCTCAGGCAATTCGTGAATCGCCGGCGATCAAGGTTTACGTTTGTAATCTGATGACACAGGCAAACGAAAGCTTGGAACGCACGGCCGCCGACCACATTCGCGCGCTGAATGACCACGCTGACTGCCAGTTGTTCGACTACGCCCTCATCAACCGTATGCCTGCCTCATCAGCCCTGAAAGCAAAGTATGCGCTCGAAGGCGCTTCGCAGATTGTTGCTGACCTCGATGCCATCGAGGCCATCGGTGCTTGTCCCGTGCTCGGCGATTATTTATGTGAAGATGGTGTCGCCCGTCACGATACAGATGGGGTGGCCAAGGATCTGATGCAACTTGCCATGCAAGCGCCGGCGGAACGCGTGTCTTCTGAAGCGAGACGCTGAAGTTCCCCGCCCTTGAGCCTAATTGCAATCTCCGCCGGATTCTGTTCTCCTACCTCGCGTTCATGTCTGCCGCATCTACGCCGTCGCGTCATTGGCACGCAGTCACTGCGGCATTTCTTGGCTGGACCCTCGATGCCTTTGATTTCTTCGTCCTCGTCTTCTTATTCGACACACTAGCTGCGCAATTTCACGTAACTAAAGCCGATATTGTCTTCACGATTACGCTCACCCTGGCCATGCGCCCGGTTGGTGCGATCGTATTCGGACTGCTCGCTGACCGTTATGGCCGACGCCGTCCACTAATGGCCAACGTGATTTTCTTTTCTGTGATCGAACTGCTGTGCGGCTTCGCGCCGAACTACACCGTGTTCCTGGTGCTGCGGACAATTTATGGGATAGGCATGGGCGGCGAATGGGGGGTTGGCGCTTCCCTCGCCATGGAAGCCGCTCCCGAAAAATGGCGAGGCATTCTCTCAGGAATCCTGCAGAGCGGGTACTCTATCGGCTATCTTCTCGCCGCGCTGGCGTCTCGCTTCATCGAACCACGCTTCGGTTGGCGAGCAATGTTCTGGGCCGGCGGGATTCCTGCGCTGCTCGCTCTCTATATCCGGTCCAACGTTCCTGAGTCCGAAGCCTGGAAGCAGCACCGCGCGCCGACCACCCGAGCAATTTTCATTGTCCTAAAACAACATTGGAAGGCCGCGCTCTATCTGGTGCTGATGATGACCCTCATGATGTTCCTCTCGCACGGGACGCAGGACCTCTATCCAGATTTCCTGAAATCCAGTCATGGTGCGAGTGCTAAGGCAGTTTCGTACATAGTGATCTGGTACAACCTCGGCGCGGTCGTCGGCGCGATCTTGTTCGGCCATCTCTCAGAAGCGCTCGGCCGTCGCCGAAGCATGATTTGCGCTTTAATTCTGTCTCTTGCAACCATCCCGGCCTGGGCTTTTGCCGGGCCATTGCTGATCATCGCAGCAGCCGCGTTCTTGATGCAGGCTGGAGTGCAGGGCGCATGGGGAGTCATTCCCGCACACTTGAATGAACTCTCACCCGACCAGACGCGTGGTCTGCTGCCGGGCCTGGCTTATCAGTTGGGAATTTTAATCGCCGCGCCGGTGAATAGCATCGAATACGTGCTTCGCAATCACTTCGGCTACGCGCACGCGCTGGCCGCATTCGAGGGCACCAATATCATTCTGCTAATAGTCGTGCTCTCGCTCGGCACAGAGCGCAAGGGCCGCCAGTTTCTTGAATCACCTTCCGTATCCCAAAGATGCTGATGGTCCTCATTGTGCCCTGATAAAAATGCGGCGCGGCTCTAGACCGCGACGATTCAACTCCCAATATCGCTCGCCGGTCCGTTCCGAGCTACTGCGCAGCGATTCCCTGACTGCCAATGGGAACGGAAACTGTCCCAATTGGAAGAAGGCTGTCACCGCGGTTGCGGAAGATCAGAGTCTTTCCTTGAGCGGACTCGACCACATACAGAAACGCACTGTCGCGTGACAGGGCTGAGTCGATCGGGGCGCCACCCGGATTGGCGGCGACAGCGTCAAGCAGGGTCAGCTCGCCCTTGCCGCTGATCCGGAATGAAGAGATAGTACCGCTTCCAGTATTCGAAACGTATGCCTCGCGCGCTGACTTGGTGACCGAAATCCAGCAAGACGCGTTCTGCGTGTCAGCCACTGCACCGCTGATCACATCCAGAGTGTCATCGTTCAGGCGGTAAGAGGAAGCCGATCCTGCCGCTTCAGAAACAATCACGACACCATCGTGTCCGAAGGCGATTCCAAATGGACTGGTGCCAGCGGAGGACTGCACCACCGGAGAGCCAGCAACGCCGTCGTCTCCTATATCAAACAACAGAATCTGATTTGTTCCTGACACCGTAACCAAAAGGTTGCCGCCGTCCGGCGTAAATCGAATGTCGT
>QHZV01000122.1 GCA_003224785.1 Acidobacteriota bacterium | reverse complement strand
CTCGCCGGCCTTCACAAGGTCTTCCATGTTGCCGAAATGCTCGGCAAGGAACTGCGCGGTGCGCTCGCCGACAAAACGGATTCCGAGGCCATAGATCACGCGTTCCAGCGGCAGCTTCTTCGAATTCTCGACCTCTCTCAGCACATTCTCCGCTGACTTCTCGCCCATGCGTTCGAGACTCAGCAGCTTGTCTTTGGTCAGCTTGTAAATGTCGGCGACATCTTTCACCATGCCCTTCTCGGTGAGTTGGGTGACCAGGGCGTCGCCCATGCCGTCAATATTCATCACGCCGCGCGACGCAAAATGCAGAATTGTTTCACGCAGTTTGGCTGGGCACTTCTGATTGACGCAGCGATGATCGGCTTCGCCCTCCGCACGCACCACATGCCCGCCGCACACAGGACATCGCTCTGGCATTACGAACGATTTGCGCCCGCGCGGATGTTCTTTGTCGTCGAGAACCCGCGTGACCTTGGGAATCACATCGCCGCCGCGCTCGACTTCCACCCAGTCGCCGATCTTCACACCCAATCGCTCGATTTCGTCCATGTTATGGAGCGTTGCGCGGCTCACGGTTGTGCCGCCGATGGGCACAGGCTTCAATTCCGCAACCGGCGTCAGCTTCCCCGTTCGCCCAACCTGCACGTGGATGCCTTCGATCTGCGTAATACCTGCACGTGCCGCGTACTTATACGCGATGGCCCAGCGGGGAGCTTTGCCGGTGAATCCAAGTTGACGGTGCAACGCTGTGCTGTTCACTTTGATCACGACGCCATCAATTTCATACGGCAACGTCTCGCGCTTCTTTTCCCACTCCCCGATAAAATTCCAGAGTTCGTCAAAGTTCGTAGCCAGCGCGCGCCGTGGATTAACTTTAAATCCCGCGTTCTCTAGCGCGTTCAGCGCTTGCCAATGCTGGTCGAACAAATTGCGCCCGCCGGAAATCAACATGTACGCAAAATAATCCAGCCGCCTCTGTGCCGTGACGCTAGGCTCAAGCTGGCGCACCGTTCCGGCAGTCGCGTTTCGGGGATTCGCAAACAGCGACAAGCCCCGCTTCTCACGCTCATCGTTCATTCGTTTGAATGAAGCAATCGGCATCAGCATTTCGCCGCGAGCTTCGAAATCCGTAGGAATGCCGGCCTTCTTCAGCTTCTCGCCGGAAACGGAAAGCGGCACCGACCGAACCGTGCGCACGTTCGAAGTTACATCTTCTCCGGTCGAACCGTCGCCCCGTGTAATACCGCGCAGAAGCCTGCCAGCTTCGTATCGTAGAGCCAGTGACATGCCATCCAGTTTTAGTTCGCAGACGTATTCAATGTCTTTGCGTCCGGCGAGCTCATGCACGCGCCGTTCCCAACTCCGAAGCTCTTCTTCGCTGTAAGCGTTGTCGAGCGAGAGCATCGGAATGGAATGCGCAACTTTGACGAACCCCTCGCGTGGCTTGCCGCCCACGCGCTGAGTCGGAGAGTCCGGCTTGATGTGATCAGGATGCTTGGCCTCCAGCTTCTTCAGCGCGTTCATCAGGCGGTCGAATTCCGCGTCGCTGATCTCCGGATCGTCGAGCACGTAATAGCGGTACTCGTGATGCCGAATCTCTTCGCGCAGGGATTCGATTTCATCCTGGATGTTGTGCTTGATGGCTTTCATCTCAAAACCATTTCACCACGGAGACACGGAGGCACGGAGAACGAAAGCGAGTGAGAGTGGACTTCGATTGCCGCCCCGATTATCTGCCCCACCAATTGCTCGTGGATAAGCATGAAAGAAATGGTTTCTCTGTGCCTCCGTGTCTCCGTCGTGAAAGGGGTTTACGCTCCCGGCTTTCCCTCGAAGAGCGGCCACAGCCTGTCTCCGATTACGCGGTACACGCCGAATGCCGACCCATTGTCCCAATTCATCCGGAACAGTAACTCGCCGCGCCCGTCGCCGTCCGCATCCACAGCGTCTATCAATTCATATTTCGGGAGCGCGTCCAGATGCTGATTGTCTGTCGTCTGCGCAAGCACTTTGTGCAGATCGCCATAGATGTCCTCGCGCGCAACGATCGTAGTCATATACATCAGATCGCGGGCTCCGGTCGGCACTTTCGCTTCCCCGGTCAGGACCAGCACTGGCTCATTACTGTACGAGAGATCAAATACCCGCATCTTCGAGGACTGGAATTGCACATCTCGTGTGGGTCGGACATTCTTGTCCGACTTTGGACCAGAGGACCCGCTGCTCTCAGCTTTTGCCACCCGCAACTTCACCTCATCACTAGCCATGGCCAGCATCTTCTTCAGCCGCCCCTGCTCCTCCTCGGGCTTCATCTGATACGCATAGGGGCGCGGGTCCGGGCCGTCGGCGTCTGAAATTGCCGGAATCAATTCGATAGGGCCTTTCAGCGCTTCCGGTTCACTGCCCGATTTGGTTTGCTCATGCGAAGTCTCCTCTGCGGGCTGCCGCCGGAGTATAGGGCGATTGGGATCGGCGTCAGATGCGGGTGCGGCAGACGCTTCCGACTGCTTCTTGTCGGATTTGGCTGAGGGCGCCGCGGGCGGTGTGGACTTGTCCGAAGCTGCCGTGGGATTGTCGGAGGTTGGCGTGGATTTATCCGGAGTTGATGAGGGCTTGTCCGAACCGGTAGGTGGAGTAGCGGAGGGCGGAGTCTTGTCCGCCGTTGGTACCCCCCGTTTCAGCTTTGGCGGCCCCTGCTCAACCTCGGGGGCCTTTTGCGCCAGCTTTTCCTGATCAGCCTTGAACTTTTTCTTGTCCGCCTCCATCTGCGCGGTCGAACGCCACTTCCCGTCACCGATCCAGCCTTCCTTTTCGCGTAAAGCGCCGCCCACCGTAAATAGTCCCTGCGAGTTTCCCGTCTTCACCGCCTCGTACACGGTGTCGCGCTGCAGCGACATCGGAACCGGATCGGCTTTGTACGCTCCGGCGTCATAGAACTTGCCATCAATCATGATGGCGACTGCGACCAGGTGCGCTTTGCCATTCGCCGCAAGTTCCAACACTCCGAGCGCACGCGGACCCTTGGTTTGCGGCGCCTTCTTCGCGTACTGCGCAAACGCTACTACGGCCAGGCAAACGGCCGAGATGACGGCCAGCGCTGCTTTGCGGTATAACCGTGGACTATACGGACGGAGAAAGAATCCCATGGAAATCAATGATAAAGCCCCTGACTTTACTTCGCTTGACCAGGACGGTAACAAAGTCGCCCTCAAAGATTACAAAGGCAAATGGGTCGTACTCTATTTCTATCCTCGTGCCGACACTCCGGGATGAACGATTGAAGCTCGCGGGTTCCGCGAATCGTTCAACAAGGTCGAAAAGACGGGTTCGGTGGTGCTCGGTGTTTCTCCGGACACAGTGCAGGCGCAGAAGAAGTTCGCCGAAAAGTTCGACCTGCCATTCACACTCATCGCTGACGCAGATAAAACAATCTGCAATGCTTACGGCGTGATCCAGGAAAAGAACATGTACGGCAAGAAGGTGATGGGCGTGGCGAGGACGACGTTCATCATTGGCCCCGACGGCAAGATCAAGCACATTTTCGAAAAGGTGAAGCCCGAGGGGCATGCGGAAGAAGCGCTCAGCTGGCTGAAGGAAGCGCAGAAGGGAGCGGCGTAAGATCGGTTCGAAATTGCTACTGTTTTTTAGATTATGAGCTTGTCTTTACCTGAATCCTGGACGGACCGGCTGCCATTTCTCACTCCGCTAGGAGAGGGCTGGCAGCCGCTGGCGCGCTGGGCCGCGGCCGCGTGGCTGCTGTTTTACGCACTGTTCCTGATCCAGTTGGCTCGCGGATCAGGGCCATTTCTGATGTTGGACCTGGTTTTTGCTCCCGTCCACGAAGGCGGGCACCTGCTGTTTGGGTATTTCGGTCATGCTCTCATGATTGCCGGCGGGACAATTTTGCAGCTCATCGTCCCATTAGCCTTAGGCATTTTCTTTTGCTTTCAGCGGCAGATCGCCGGAACGGCATTTTGTCTTTTCTGTTTTTTCGAGCAATTTTTGCCAACCGCCACCTACATGGCGGACGCTCGCGCCCAAGAGCTGCCGCTCATTACGGTCGGTGATCCCGAGTTCGTGGAACATGACTGGTTTACGATGTTCAGCGGCATAGGCGTCCTCAACCACGACACCCAGATCGCGTCAGTTGTACGAATGGTTGGCTAACAATTGAAAAACACCGGATCCTTATCACAGTAACTGTTGTCGCTACACGCTTTCGAAACGTGAGAGAGAGAAGTCGCAGATGCCAGATAACAACTTCCATGGCGTAACGCCGATTCTGAAGGTCAGCAATTTCGTTGCGTCAATGGACTACTACGTCCAGAAGCTCGGCTTCAGCAAGAAATGGGAGTGGGGCGATCCGCCGACATTTGGCTGCGTGATACGCGACAAGATCTCGATTTTTTTCTGCGAAGGCGGCCAGGGCCAGCCTGGGACATGGCTCATGATCTTCGTCGAAAACGTCGACGAACTCTATGCTGATTACAAGCATCGTGGAGCGAAAATCGTTGGTCAGCCCACGAACATGCCATGGGGCACGCGTGAAATGCACGTGGAGGATCCCGATGGACATCGTTTGCGATTCGGAAGCGACTCCGATGGAAAGCCGGTGGACATGGAGGAAGTTAACCGCTTCTGGAAGGCGCTGGAACCGCGCTGAGAGGCACTGCAGCCGTGGTTCAGCGCGCTAAATCGGGAGATACGCTGGCAGTCCTGCCCCGCTCCTTCTACAACCTCGATCCTCGCCTCGTCGGGCCTGATCTGTTGGGCAAGATTCTTGTACGACGCCGGGGACGTAAACTCCTCACCGGCCGCATCGTGGAAGTCGAAGCATATCTCGGCGTTGACGATCCCGCCGCGCATTCGTCAATCGGGAGAACGTCGCGTAACGCGGTGCTCTTTGGCCCACCCGGCTACGCGTACGTCTATTTCATTTACGGGAATCATTTTTGTCTAAATGTTTCTTGTCTGCCGGATGGAATCCCCGGGGGGATTCTCTTTCGTGCACTTGAGCCGCTAGACGGAATTTCAGAAATGTTCAAACTGCGAGAAATCGAGCCTGGATCAGATCTGAAGCGCCTTACGAGCGGTCCCGGACGCTTGGCTGCGGCGTTCGGCATTACCCGCGAACGCGATAACGGAAAGGATCTGACAAATGCGAAATCGGATCTCTACATCGCGGACGACTTCACTCCGGCGCCGCAGGTTTTAATCACGAAAAGAATTGGAATTACGAAGGCGGCAGAGATGCCGCTGCGCTACATCGTGGCGGGTAATAAATTTGTGTCGGGGAAACTCAATATTTGAAAACGGGAAGGGCACGAGTTCTACTCGTGCGAAATTAGAATCCTGATGAGATCGGCTTCAGCCGCTGAGGTGGCCTTGTTCTGCATCCCTCAGAGTCTAAAGCCGGGTTCGTAGTAGGCGCCCTATCGACACGAGTAGAACTCGTGGCTTTCCGCGTGATTCCCCTATTTGTTCAGGGGATGTCTGCACGAAAAAGCAAAAACGCGGGCGAGGACGCCCGCGTCTTCACTTTACCTGTGTTGAAATTGCACGAAATCCGTGGCCGCGATTATTCTGGGACCGCTTCCTTCTCGATTATCACCTTCAAATGGGCGGTTACGTCTTTATGCAGCTTCACCGGAATGGTGAACTCGCCAACCGTCTTCAGCGGCTCATGCAGTTGGATCTTCCGCCGATCGAGGTTGAAGCCCTTCTTGACCAACGCATCGGCGATGTCCCCCGAGGTGACGGAGCCAAAAAGCTGATCATGCTCGCCTGATCGCCGTTGGAACGAGACCGACAACCCATCGAACTGCTTGGAGAGCTCTTCTGCCTGGATTTTTTCCTTGGCCGACCGGCGGACGGACGCGGCCCGCATCTGCTCGATAACTTTCTTGTTGCCGGCTGACGCTTCAATCGCCAGCTTCCGCGGCAGCAGAAAATTACGGCCGTAGCCTTCGGCAACTTTCACCACGTCGCCGCGCGAGCCCAACTTTATGACATCTTCTTTGAGTATGACTTCCATGATGGCTCCTGAAATATCGGGTGATCTG
>QHZV01000484.1:1996-3118 GCA_003224785.1 Acidobacteriota bacterium | reverse complement strand
CCAAAGAACTTGATGTCGAGACTATCCAGGTTTCTGTTGCCCACGCATATCCTGGAACTGAGCTTTTCGATTTTGCGGTGAAGAACAACTTCATGGTGAACGGGAAAATGGTGGATGAAGGCGGCCACCAGTTGGCGCACATCGAATATCCAGGCCTGCCAGCTGACGAAATCCTGCACTCAGTCCATCGTTTCTACGACGAATATTATTTCCGGCCGAAAGCGGTGTTCCGCATTCTTCGGAAAGCCGTTTTCGATTCCGCGGATCGAAAGCGTCTGTACAAGGAAGCGCGCACATTCCTCAAGGTCCGCTCGATGCGAAACAAAATGGTCAAGGCGAACGGCCACAACGGGTCGAATGGAAACGGAGTCAAGCCTGAGCCCACGCCGGTTCCAGAGGAAACGGTCCAGGTCTAGCTTCTCGTGAATCTGCGTAAGTATCTAGTGCTTCTGGGAGTGAGCATCTTCGCTCCCATGGGCGATTCCCTGCTTTCTTATGGCATGAAGCAGGTCGGCAATATTTCGCTGCATCATCCTTCACAGCTGTTTTTTGCAATCACGAATCCCTGGGTTGGGTTGGGAATCGCACTGCTCCTCGGGTTCTTCGCCTCCTACATGACTGCGCTTTCCTGGGCGGACCTGACTTACGTTCTTCCGGCAAGCTCGCTTGGCTACGTGTTGCTGGCGCTCATCGCGCGATTCGTGCTGCATGAACAGGTGAGCCTCACGCGCTGGTTGGGAATTGCGTTGGTCTCGAGTGGGGTGGGTTTTGTGACCAGCGGCCCAGAGCTTACCAAACGACGCCGCTCCAAACACCAACATCCTGAGCAAATACATGCGGAGGTCTCACGATGATGCATCTGGGAGACCCCCTGCGCGCTGTGCGGCATTTGAGCAATCTGCATGCATGGCTGGCGATTACCGCCGTGGTGGTCTCCTCCAGCGCCGGCGACGTGCTGCTCTCGCGCGCGATGAAGAAAATTGGCGACTTGGGTGATCTCCGCCGGCGACGTGGCCTGCTGTTTGTTGCTTTATTGGCATTGCGCAACAAATATTTTCTGCTGGGCGTGGGCTGCATGACGCTGTCGTTCTACAGCCTGCTCTACGGTCTCTCCTGGAACAA
>QHZV01000484.1:0-1913 GCA_003224785.1 Acidobacteriota bacterium | reverse complement strand
CTGGTGGCACTTTAATCAGTGCAGTAGCTGCCGCGTGGTATCCCACACGAACGGCACTGATAAAACGATCATTACCGCTGTCAGTCCCCACGCCACCGCGTTGTAGAGTTTCGAATTCACGTACTCGCCCATCAACTCCTTCTTATTGACTAGCAGCAGCATGAAAATCAGGACCGGCGCGATGGCAATTCCGTTCAGCGCTTGGGAATAGAGTTGAATCTTGATGAGCGGCAAGCTCGGAAGCAGGATCAAACCGGCGCCCGCAGCAATCAGCCCGGTATAGAGCCAATAAAATGCCGGGGCTTCGCTGAATTTTTTACCGATCCCTGATTCGAACCCCAGACCTTCACAAACGGTGTAGGCGGTCGAAAGCGGCAAAATCGAGGCAGCAAACAACGAGGCATTAAATAGTCCGACAGCAAAAAGAATGTAGGCGTACTCGTGGACCAGCGGTTTCAGCGCCTCTGCCGCATCTTTCGCATCGTTGATCTGGTGCATTCCGGCTGCATACAGCGTGGCCGCGCAGGCAACAATAATGAACCACGCAACCACGTCGGTAAAAATGCAGCCGGAGATCACATCCAGCTGGGAAGTTTTGTATTGCCGGCGGGTGATACCCTTTTCCACTACCGATGCCTGTAGATAGAACTGCATCCACGAATCGTCATGAACAGGTAATCGTGATGAAAGAGTTCGCGTCCTGGAGGCTTAACTGTGTGAAGCGTTGCCTTAAACCAATCGGGCTTTGCCAGAATTCCCGCCGCAATGTAGGTGATGTAAATAAATGAGGCCACCAGAAAGATCTTTTCGACGCTCTTGTATTGCCCCTTCACCACCATCAGCCAGACAATCAGCGCACAAATTGGAACGGAGATGTATCGAGAGACGCTGAATAGCTCGAGGCTGCCCGCGATTCCGGCGAACTCGCCCAAAATATTTCCAAAGTTGATGAACAGAATGACCACCATCATGAAGAAGGTGATGCGAAAGCCAAATTCTTCACGGATGAGATCGCTAAGGCCTTTGCCAGTGACGGCGCCCATGCGGGCGGAGATTTCCTGTACCACGATTAATGCCAGGGTGACTGGAATCATCGTCCATAGCAGTTTGTAGCCAAACTGTGCACCGGCCTGTGAGTACGTGACGATGCCGTTGGCATCGTTGTCCACGTTCGCGGTGATGAACCCGGGACCTACTACGGCAAAAAACAGCAGGATCCGGATCTTCCAGCGTTTCAGGAATCTCATAGGCGCAACTATCGGTAATAATCGGAACTCGTTTCACTGCGGCAACCAGAATAAATGCAGAAACGGGATTTTGGGTAGGTGCAACTGAGCGAGTTTTCTCAGGCGCGGCGTGGAGGGCAAACAATGGGAATTGGTTCCCTTTTATTACGGCGATAAACCCTAAAATCCGAATCTACAGTGAGGACATCGCGCGTCGGATAAATTTCGCTCATTCGTATTAGGCAGAGGTCCGCTAGATCTGGGTTTCGGTCTTCGTACTTCTCCGCGAGTTGCCCAATATGGGTGATGTTCTCTTCCAAGTCGAAGGAAATGCGCAAAAAATCGCTGCGCAAGAGCTCAATCACAATAGATGTTGAGTAGAGCTTGAACGCTGATTCGGCGAGTACCGGCTCGCAAGTTAGCAGAGGCTCAGTGATATGCCTTGCCAAAGCGGCGGCCCAACTGTGGTGCTGGTCGTCCCGATTCACGAACGCGACAATAAAGCCGGTGTCGGCAATTCCTGTCAACGTGAAAAGCCCTTACGCTCAGAGAGGTCTCGCGGCCCACGGAATATTCCTGCGTAGCGCATGAAGCCAGGCTCTCCCTCTTGCTTGCGTGCCTTTTCGAGCTGCTCACGTACTAACTTGCCAACCGGAATCCCTGTTTTGCGAGATGTCTCGGCTAACC
>QHZV01000483.1 GCA_003224785.1 Acidobacteriota bacterium | reverse complement strand
AACCGTACGTTGAGGCTCACGATGGCTCCTACGTCGATTTTGTGAAGTACTTCTCAAACAGATCCTGCGACCGCTTTGCACCTTCCTCAGTCAAAACGACTGATTTTGCTTTGGTGGCGGGATCCGAGATGAAACCCTTCTGATGGAGTCGACCGAGAGAGTCCCAATTATGACCTTTCCATGCTCTCCAGCAGGGCTTGTCCTTAAAGGTAGTTAGATACAACAGAGCCAACACCGCTTCGTCGACTTTTTCTTCATCAATTTCTATTTCCATGAAGCACCCCTGGCGTGAACAGATGAATCAAATTCGGAAAGCAGAACGTCCATTTCCTCGCCAACTCCGTTACCGAGTTGACGACCAATACTCCGCACGCGATTGAGCCGGGCTAGAAAGCCATTCTGGACCTTGCCAGTCAGGTTGGCCGTAACCTTCAGGGCCTGCTCGAACATTCGCACTAGTGCATCGAAGTATGCCGTGTCGCGGTAGTCCACATCCTGACAGAATCCCGCTGCCCGCTCACAGTAAAAGACCAGCAGTTCAGTTAGGCCCACCGGATCGCCAAGGGCCTTCTTGTATTTGGCGATCGCCCCCTTGGCTCTGAATACAGACACTTGCTGCCCCCGGAGTACATCCGGCCAAAGCCATCGATCAATAGTCTCCTTGTACGGCTGCAGCAGGTCTTCGCCCAAGCCGAATCGAGCATGAAGAAAGGCTCGATTGCCCTTATCGGCAACGTACAGATCTTGCAGCACGCCCAGCACGGAGGCACGATCAAACTCCGCCAGCCTAGTCTTCAAGTCTGCCCATGTCGGCTTTGATTTCGTCGCTCGTTGTCCCATACGCAGTTTCAGATTCTACTCGTGGCGCCGGTTGCAGTTACAGGCAGTTCTGCCGTAATTACATTCTGCGGCGTGGGAGGCCGTGGCCATGGTCAAACAGAGAATTAAGCCGAATTACCGTCGCCGATTGCTTCGGCTACCGGATCTGGATCATTGCAAGCGGTCCGTCCTTAACAGTCTTGGCTCGCCAGCTTCGCGGCGTGTGTACGAGTACGCCATTGACCAGTTCATCGCATGGTACTGTTCCGAGCCCCGCCTTGCCTTCAACCGCATCGTGGTCGTCCGCTACCGCATGCACTTGGAATCACGGGGTCTGGCGGCAAACACCATCACGGGCTTGCTGAGTCCCGAGTTGGCTGCGGGGATCAGCCGTGTGAAAGGCGTCAAGCAGCTCGGGTTTCGCTCCGGAAACTGGCTGAGCGCCGAGGAAAGCTCGGAAGTGCTGAACCACGCCAATGGGGCTTCGCTGCGCGCCAAACGCGATTACGCGATGCTGGCCATGCTGTTTGGATGTGGTTTTCGCAGATCAGAGCTAGTCGGTTTGGAGATGCAGGAGATCCAGATCCGCCAAGGGCACTGGGCGGTGGTCGATCTGATTGGCAAGGGTGGCCACATTCGCACGGTTCCCATTCCCGAATGGGTCAAAGCCGCGCTCGACCAATGGACGGCGGCTGCCCGGGTAACCGAGGGAAGAATTTTTCGGGCGGTCGCCAGAACTGACAAGATCTGGGGCCAAGGCATCTCGCAAAACGTGGTGTGGTATGTAGTGCGGAGCTGTTGCCAGCGAGCGGGTCTGGAGCACATTGCTCCCCACGATTTACGGCGAACTTGTGCGAAGCTGTGCCACAGCAGCGGAGGCGAGCTTGAGCAGATTCAGTTCTTGTTGGGGCATGCATCAGTGCAAACCACCGAGCGTTATCTCGGTTGCAAGCAGAATCTCGGACATCCAGTGAACGACCGATTTCACCTCAGCAGCCTCGTTGCACCGCAGCAAGCACGTTCCGAATCTGGCGCGGTGAAAGGGCCCACTCCGGTAGCGACGGCGCCCAACCACGGGATAGAATGCCGCCACGGAGGATCGGAACATGAACATATCGTCTGCGACCCGAGACAGCTATCCCTACCAGAACGAACCGATTTGGTCGAGGTCAGAAAAAGCCATCGCCCGCACAGCTTTCGACGCTGCTCTGGGTCCGGAGCTTCACGAAGTGATTCAGAGAACAAAGCAAATGGCGAACGCGATCCAGGGGTCGACGGATCTGTGGGATTTGGAACACTACCTGACCCAACCTCGTAAAGAGATCGACCGCAAGTACGACTATCGCTATTCGCAACTCACGCAGGTGTTCGGGAGACTTTTGTACCAAAATCGACTCAACGAGGACGAGTTGCACGGCTTGCGCGAGGACAAGCTGAAGGCGATCCGTTCTGTCGCCAATTTCCTGGCACAGGAAGAAGCGTGACCCGGATTCTGAGCGTAAACGCC
>QHZV01000121.1 GCA_003224785.1 Acidobacteriota bacterium | reverse complement strand
CAGTCGAAGGGGAAGTCGAAGGGACGGACCACCCGCGCTAGAACCGTGACTCGAGAATGTGAAGCCGGCGCGGGGACGAACTGAACCCGATCGCCCCCAACCAGCACGATGAGGAAAGCGCGACTAGTTTCTGAGATCACTCGCCTGTACATCGCGAAACAGTATTCAGAAGCCGATGCCGGTTCCGTGCAGCGAGCCCTGCAAGTGCGGCCCAGAGAGTTGGAATGAGTTTTTCGCGAACAGGTGGGGTGGGTGCGGAGTTTGAACGGAGACACAGTTAGGATGAGTCAGTTCTCAAACCGAAGTTGCTGCCTTGATTGCCGGTTAAGTGGCGGTCGTCGTGAGGCGCCGGATTTTCTTTGCACCAGCCAGAGTCGAAGCGCCGGGTTGAAAATCCAGTAACTTGATCATCTTCTGCCGGATTCTATGGTCCACAGGGAAAAGGTACAAAAATTCTCCAACCAGCAGGCGAAGAATTGTATAGACAGCGGGATTCGTTTTAAGCCGGCCTTTTAGCTCCTCAACGTCCAACTCCGGTATATGCGCGAAGTGATCCAACTTAATCGCGAGGTCGATCATCCGCGTAGGCACGTGATCTTCTCCTGTATCCTCCGGCGGCGCCTCGAGTTGCGGTTCATCGCTGTAGAACGCGTTTACAAATGCAACGTCTTCGTCCAAATCGGAAATACCGTCTGAGGCAAAGAGCTTTTGCGCGTTGTTGAGGATGTGCTCCATCAATGACCTATCTTTCGACATATACAAGTAGAAGATCAGGATGTGCGCGTTTTGCTCGTTGTAAGCGCTGTCTGCCAGTTCCTTCAATTCCTGCCGAAGAGCTTCGGCGTCTTTGACATTAGAAATACCGTCATGTAGGTATTCAGCGACGAAATAGTAGTAGCCGTACTTGTACTTGAAGCGAATTGTGTCGCGTGTGTAGCTGAGAACCTGTCCTTCCTCGAGCTCGGACAGCAGCTTGGATTGATCAATCGAGACCAGGTATTCCTTCTCATATTTCTGGTGAATCGCTTTGAGTTCGGCCGCTGTAATGGTGCCTCGTCCGCCCCGGAACATTTCGAATGCAATCATCGACAGGTACCGAAATTTCACTCCAAGATTCTTGGCGTTGACTCGGGCCATTCTTGTGGTAAGCAATGCTTGGTAGATGTGGCCGTAAACTTAGGTTTCGCCGTCGCCAAGCCTTGGGGAGACAGTGATCGTTACGACGTAGTCGTCCGTTTTGAGAGCACTTTCTGGCGCGTCCAGATCAAATCCGTTCTGGGCAAGTCCCCTTCGAGGAACCACTATCGCGTCCACACCGCAAATTCGCGAAAGCAGGCCTACTCCGCGAAGGACATCGACTTCCTCGTTGCGTACATTTTCGCCGAGGACATCTGGTACGTCATTCCTGCTCACATCGTTGAGAACAAGAAATCGCTCTGTCTCACCCCAGGGTCTAAGAGGTCAAGCTCGAAGAGGTCCTCCGTCGACCACTACCGCGAGGCTTGGAACCTGATGATGCGGTCCCCCGGCGACGACGCTTTAGCCGCGAACGCCGGCAACCTTGCACAAGCAGTTCGTGTGACCACATAAGCACTGCCGCCACCTGATTTTGCGCGGTACCCTGCCGCGCAAAATCGCAAGAAGCCATTCACGCGCTACCGCTCTGCCCTTGCCAATCCGGCTAAGCTCTAGCATAATAATTACTTGTCTTGTTCCCGCCGGTAGTGTCAGCAAGCCTGACCCTCGGCCTCCTTTCGGAAGGACCAAGAAAACAGCAACGTAGGAAAGGAAACTAGTTCAGTGTTAATGATTCGTTTATCGCGCGTAGGTGCGCGCAAACAACCGCATTACCGAGTGGTGGTGATTGAGAAGGAACGGGCGCGCAACGGCCGTCCGGTGGAGATTGTCGGAACCTACAATCCTCGGACCACTCCGGCCAGCGTGGAACTAAAGCGCGACCGCATCGATTATTGGAGATCCAAGGGAGCCCAGGTTTCGGAGCGCGTCGGCAAGATTCTGGGCTTCGCGGCAAGCGCACCGGCTGCGCCAATCGCTTCGTAACTTCAAAAGCAGCCACGGATTTTCGCGGATTTCTTTGAACTAATCGAAAGTCGTGGAGCCCGAGCTGTTTTGAAGTGGCTCAAGAATTTCTTGGCGTGCTTTGCGGCTTTTCTTTGCGATCTCTGCGGTTAAAGGCTTTTGATTTGTGCGAAGGATTCACGCGGATTACATTTAGCCAAACCAGCTCCGCTTGAGTTTCCAGCTACGAGCTAAATGGCTAAGAGCTAAGAGCTAAGAGCTGTCTTATATGACTGAACAAGCTGCCAATCCGAAGGCTTTGATCGAGCACGTGGCCAAGGCATTGGTGAATGCGCCGGACCAGGTGATCGTCGAAGAAGTGGACGAGGGCGACGAACTCGTGTTCGAACTCGAAGTCGCCGAAGACGACATGGGACGCGTGATCGGCAAGTCGGGCAAGATCGCGCGGGCAATGCGCAACGTGCTGAAGGCCGCGGGCGAGAAGGCCGGCCGCCGCTACGAGTTGGAGATTCTGGAGTAACACTTCAGTCAGCCACGGATTCACGCGGACGAACACGGATTTACGGCGTTTACAAATTCAGCCTTCGACACTGCGGCTGGCGCTGAACCGAACCAGCTCCGGAGGAGCGGAACAAATTTAGCCCAGGACGTAAGTCCTGGGTAAGCGAGAATGATGAGAGAGTCCCGGAGGGACGGCACAGGGATGAAAAACACTCCTGCTTCCCCCGAATTCATCACCCTCGCCCGTGTCGTAAAAACGCAAGGGCGGCGCGGTGAAGTTGGCGTCGAACTGCACAGCGACATTCCGGATCGGCTGCATGCAGGGCTTAGAGTTTTTGGGCTTGCAGAAAACGCCATCCGCCGCGAGTTGCAGATCGAAGACGCATGGCCGCATCAGGATTTGCTGGTGCTGAAATTCGCGGGCGTTGATTCGATTTCCGACGCGCAAGTTTTAGTTGGAAGCGAGTTGCAGGTTCCGCTGGGCGAACGCGCAGAACCGGAACCGGGCACGGCTTACGTCAGCGATTTAGTTGGCTGCGCGTTGTTCGACGGCGGACGCGAAGTTGGTGTAGTCAGCGATGTCCGGTTTGGCGCTGGAGAAGCGCCGCTGCTGATTGTCGGATCAGGCAAGGGTGAGCTTGAGATTCCGTACGCGCAAGCATTCCTGATGCGAATTGATCTCGAGCACAAGCGCATCGAGATGAATCTGCCCGAGGGTTTGCTGGACGTGAACGCTCCGCTGACGGACCAAGAGAAAAAGCAACAGCAACGGCGTTAACCGCCGAGTACGCCGAGATCGCAGAGAAAAGCTTTTAACCGCAAAGGACGCGAAGACATCGCAAAGATCGCGAAGGAAAAACAGCGAGAACGAAGAAGAGAACGAGACCAAGATCGGATTTCCTTGGCGTACTTCGCGCAATCTTGGCGAGCTTTGCGGTTAAGATCTTTTGATTCTTGGCGATCTCGGCAGTGAAAAGGTTTTGATTTGGAAGTACACATCGTCACCATCTTTCCCGATTTTTTTCGCGGGCCACTGGATTACGGAATTGTTCGCCGGGCGCGCGAAGCCGGGCTGGTGAAGATTGAGATTCACGATCTGCGGGCGTTTACCCGCGATCGTCATCGCACGGTAGATGACCGCCCATTTGGCGGCGGCGCTGGAATGGTCCTCAAGCCGGAACCGATCTTTGAATGTGTGGAGTCGCTGCTCGCGTCGAAAGCCGCCTCGCGTGAGGAACGCGCCCGAGCAAAAGAATCTGTAGTATTGCTTTCGGCGCAAGGTCAGCGTTTCGATCAGAAGCTGGCGGGTGAATTGGCGCAACTAGATCGCCTAGTTCTGATCTGTGGGCGCTACGAAGGTGTGGACGAGCGCGTGGGAACGCATCTTGCCGATCGTGAAATTTCGATTGGCGACTACGTTCTGAGTGGCGGAGAACTGGGAGCAGCGGTGATCGTGGATGCGATCACGCGGTTGATTCCGGGTGCAGTCGGAAATGAGGCGTCGACGCGGCAAGAATCGTTTTTTGCGGGACCGGAGTTGGGGGACAATGGTTTGTCGGACAAGAATGTCCGACCCACACAAGGAGATTCCACCTGTGGCTCGGGCGGATTGCTCGATTATCCGCACTACACGCGTCCTGCAGACTTTCGCGGCATGAAGGTGCCGGAAGTGCTGCTCGACGGCAACCACGAAGAGATCAAGCGTTGGCGACGTCGCTCAGCGCTGGAAAAGACGAAGCGGAATCGGCCAGATTTGTTGAGTAGAGTAGAGTTGAGTGAAGAAGATAGAAAGTTGCTGACCAAGCAATGAGCCGCGAGCAATGAGCTTCCAATCTGGGATTGCTCACCGCTCGACGCTCACAGCTGAATAGAAATCATCAAGAGGAAGCGGGAACACCATGACCAACTTAATCATCGAAAAACTTCTTGCCAGAACAAAGCGTACTGACCTTCCAGATTTCGCGCCCGGCGACACGATCCGGGTGCAAGTCAAGATCAAAGAAGGCGAAAAAGAGCGCCTGCAGGCGTTCGAAGGCGTCGTCATCTCGCGCAGCCGCGGGCCTCAGGCCA
>QHZV01000058.1 GCA_003224785.1 Acidobacteriota bacterium | reverse complement strand
GTTTATTTGACCCCGACGGAGCCCTTCAACCTTTACTTGAAGATTTCGGCGCTAGCAGGGTTGTTCCTAACATCGCCGTACGTTCTTTACCAAGTCTGGCTATTCATTTCGCCCGGCCTTTATCGCAAAGAAAAGAAGTATGCCATTCCCTTCATGATCTCGACCATCTTCCTGTTCTCCGCAGGCGGATATTTTGCATATCGCATCGTGTACCCGGCGGCGCTTGATTTCCTGGTCCGATTCGGTCGCCAGTTCACGCCGATGATCACGATTCACGAGTACACCGATTTATTTCTTACGGTCACGCTCGGGCTGGGTCTGGTTTTCGAAATGCCGATTCTGGTGTTTTTCCTGGCGCTGATGGGAGTCATAAGTGCAGGTTGGATGTGGAGAAACATCCGATACGCGGTCCTTGGCATCTTCATCGTTGCCGGGGCGTTAGCTCCTACTCCTGACGTGAGCAGCATGATTATTTTTGCTTCGCCCATGCTGGTTCTGTATGGCATCAGCATCGGTATTGCCTGGTTTGTGCATCCCACTCAACGAAGGGCGCGGGAGGCGAGAAAGAACGCATGAAGTTTTGCAGAATTCTCGCTGTGTTACTCCCGCTGACATTACTTGGGTGTTCGAAGCAGCAGGATGCATCTGTAGCTGAGGCATCTCCACCGAGCTCAACTGCCCCATCAATCGCGGCTGATGCGGCCAATTCGGATACTCCACCTCCATTCGATTCCAGCCGCGCCATGCAATACCTGAAAGAGATCGTGGCTTTCGGCCCGCGTCCGATCGGAAGCGTGAACCACATCAAGGTGGAAAAATATATTCTGTCGCACCTTAAGAGCGATGAGGTGGAGCGCGACGATTTCGAAGTCACGCCCTCCGAGGGCCGCTTTCCGATTCACAACATTATTGCCAAGTTTCCTGGCACTCGCGACGGCATCATCGTGATCGCAAGCCATTACGACACTAACTGGCCACTCCGCACCATTCCGTACGTCGGTGCGAATGATGGCGCCTCATCCAGTGCGCTCCTGCTCGAAATAGCAAATCAACTCCGTGGGAAAAAGCTCGAAGGCTATAGCGTGTGGTTGCTCTGGGATGACGGTGAAGAATCCATGAAGCTGCCCTGGTTTGACCCCGAGAGTCTTTATGGCGTGCGCCACCTGGCTGACAAATGGCAGGCTGACGGAACTTCAAGAAAAATCAAGGCATTCATCCTCGAAGACATGATCGGGGATGCCGACCTGAATATTGAGCGCGACACCGATTCGACGCCCTGGCTCGAAGATTTGGTTTACCAGGCCGCTGCCAAGCTTGGTTATCAGTCACATTTCTTTGGCAGGCAAATGCCGGTAGATGACGACCATCAAGCTTTTCTGAAAGCAGGAGTCCCGGCCGTGGACTTGATTGATTTCAATTACGGCTACAACGATGTCTTCCACCACACCGCCGAAGACACCGTTGATAAGCTCAGCCCCAAGAGCCTGGCGATTGTCGGCACCGTGACCCTCGAGACCGTGCGATTACTGAATCGGCAATGAACGTGGTGGGGCGGGCGCCTCGCCCACCATTTCGCGGACTGCATTGCCCAAGCGTGACCGCCTGACTTTCTCTTTACCAAGTTTTGATTTCTAATTCCCTCTGTACCTACGGCCGCTCGTGAATTCCATACTGCTCTGGGTTGTTTTCAACATCTTCGTGGCTTCAATGCTGGCGCTCGACTTGGGCGTCTTTCATCGTCCGGCGCAGCGTCCGACCTTACGTCAGGCGTTGATGTGGAGCGGCATCTGGATCGCTATTGCCGCGTTATTTGCGGTGATTATGTTTCTCTGGCAGGGAAGATCTGCTGCGCTCGAGTTCTCGACCGGGTACATCATTGAACTCTCACTTAGTGCGGACAATCTCTTCATCTTCCTGCTGATCTTTCGCTATTTTCATCTACCCGAGCATGAACAGTATCGCGTACTGTTCTGGGGCATTATCGGTGCGATTGCGATGCGCGCGGCCTTCATTTTTGCCGGGGTTGGCCTGATCCGGAAATTTCACTGGATCATCTACATCTTCGGCGCACTACTGCTGTACAGCGGATTGCGGCTGCTCTTTCAAAAAGGAGCGCGAGTCGATCCCGATAAAAACCCCGTGCTACGCGTGTTCCGGAGCATGGTTCCCGTCACCGAGGATTACGTGGATGGCAAATTCTTTGTCCGCCGCGAAAAGTTCTATGCCACACCACTGCTGTTGGTGCTGCTGGTGATTGAGACCACCGATGTGATTTTTGCGGTAGATTCGATTCCCGCGGTTCTCTCGATCACGCTGAACACATTCATCGTTTACACCTCGAACATCTTTGCCATTCTCGGTCTGCGGTCACTGTTCTTCGCCCTGTCGTCATTGATGGACATTTTTGAATATCTGCACTACGGAATATCGGGCGTGCTGGTATTCGTGGGAGGCAAGATGCTGCTGTCCCACTACTACCCGATTCCAACGGGCGTTTCGTTGGGCGTAATTGGAAGTATCTTGCTGGTGACGATTGTGGCTTCAGCCCTGCACCGGCATAGGCCTGTCCCTGAGTAACGCGCCTACTCGAAGCGAATTTTCTCCGCCTGGACCACCGAGTGCTTGCGAAATTTCATATCATTGTGGTCCGGAAAATCAGTTCGGTAATGTGCGCCCCGGCTCTCTTCCCGAGCCAGCGCCGAGCGTGCCACCAGCAATCCCGCGATCTGCAGATTCCGCGCTTCAAACTCACGGCGGCTGTGCGGACGCACCACTTGCGGCTCGATGTGCTTTAGCCGCTGGACTGCTTCTTTGAGGCCGTTGGCGTTGCGGGCAATTCCAACCTGGTTCCACATCGAGGTTTGCAGTTCGTTGCTTGAGGCATCCACAGGCACGCTGAGAGGACCATTCGAGTACGCAGCTGGAGGAAGTCCGGCAACTCTCGCAGCGGGAGGTTTTAATTCGTTGCGCATTTTCTTTCCAGCTCGCGCTCCGAAAACCAGACCTTCCAGAAGGGAATTGCTGGCCAGGCGATTGGCCCCGTGCACGCCCGTCCCGGCGGCTTCGCCTGCAGCGTACAGTCCGGGCAAGCTGCTACGGCCGTCCAAATCTGTCCGCACTCCACCCATGGCGTAGTGTGCGGCTGGCCGAATGGGGATCAGCTCCGTGGTGATATCCACGTTGTATTGCATGCAGGTTTTGTATATACGCGGGAAGCGGCGCCGGACATGAGATTCATCAAGATGCGTAAGGTCGAGATACACGACTGGGTCTTTCGCACGGACACGTCCGAGTTCGTGCATGATGGCCCGAGCCACAACATCCCGCGGCGCGAGTTCCGCCATTGGGTGATACTTCGCCATGAACCGCGACATCTCCATATTGCGCAGGTATGCGCCTTCACCGCGCAGTGCTTCCGAAAGCAAAAACCGCGGCGCCTTCTTTAGATACAAAGCTGTCGGATGAAACTGAATGAACTCGAGGTCCGTCACCTCAGCTCCGGCCCGATAGGCCATAGCCACGCCATCACCGGTAGCGACTCTCGGGTTCGTGGTGTTGAGATAAAGCTGCCCCATGCCGCCGGTGGCAAGCAGCACGGCTGAAGCATGGATTGTATTTTCCTGCCCGCGCTCGTCTATGACGCGAACGCCACAGACCGTTCCGCCTTCGCTGATCAAATCTGTAGAGAATTCAAATTCCCGAACGGAAATCTCAGGCAATGTCTTTGCCTTAGCGTAGAGCGCGCGCTGAATTTCGCGACCCGTGGAATCGCCGTGCGCGTGCAGGATGCGATTGCGGCTGTGCGCGCCTTCACGGCCGAATGTCAGTTTGGTGCCTTCGCGATCGAACTGAGTACCCCAGCCAATCAGCTCTTCAATTCGCTCTGGAGCATCCTCAACCAGAACGCGCGCCGCATCGGGATTGCAAAGACCATCGCCGGCATTGAGTGTGTCTTGCAGGTGCAGGCTGATTTCATCTTCGTCGCTGAGTGCGGCGGCAATGCCGCCCTGCGCGAGTTGGGTGCTGGAGTCTGCAACTTCGCGTTTTACCAGCACGAGTACGCGGCCCGCGGGGGCAAGCTCGATTGCGGCACGCAGTCCGGCGACTCCGGCGCCGATCACCAGAAAATCGGCTTCAGGTGCTGTGGCTGGCATTGAAGGCATGGTACCACCTGAAAACCGCGACATTCCAGCCAATCACGCGGCGCTTGCTATGATGTTTGCCAATGGTGCGCATCCCGGTAAACACGGCGTCACACGGTTACGAAGCCGTTATTGAGCACGGCATTTTATCGCGCGCGGGAAGCATTCTGAAACAGCTGTTCGCGGGGAAACCGCCGCTCTACATCGTTACCGTAGCTCCAGTGCGCCGCCGATGGGGCAAGGTTCTCTTGCGATCTCTGGGCGAGGCTGGCTTCACCACAAAGGTAATCGAGATGCCCGATGGCGAACGCTTCAAGCGTCTCTCAACGGTCGAGTCTCTCGCAGAAGATTTACTGAAAGGTGGTGCCGATCGCAAGGCGGTTGTTCTCGCGCTGGGAGGCGGTGTGGCAGGAGATGTCGGTGGCATGCTGGCTTCTGTGTACATGCGTGGCGTCGGCCTGGTTCAGATCCCAACCACAGTGCAGGCGCAGCTTGATGCAGCGGTTGGCGGCAAGACCGGCGTTAATCTTCGCGCAGGAAAAAATCTGGTCGGAACGTTCTATCAGCCACAACTCGTCCTCATCGATCCCGCTACGCTTGCAACTCTTCCCCAGCGCGAGTTTCGTGCCGGAATGTATGAAGCGCTGAAGTGCGGCGTGATCGGCGACGAAGAATTATTCACGCGGCTGGAGCGATGCTCGTTCAAAGAGTTGCGCAAGGACCAGGAATTCCTGGCGTGGACCATCGCAGAGTCGGTGCGATTGAAAGCGCGCGTTGTATCCGCCGACGAACGCGAAGGCGATCTGCGGCGGGTTCTGAATTTCGGACACACCATCGGCCACGCGCTTGAGGCCGCCACTAACTATCGCCATTTTCTGCACGGAGAGGCGGTGGCATGGGGAATGATTGCGGCATCCAGCATCGCAGCTGATATGAGTTTCTGTCCGCGATCTGTTTACGAACGCGTTCGCGATGCTACGCTTCAATGGGGCAAGCTGCCCGCCGTGACCGTCCAGACTGCCAAGGTCATCAAGCTAATCAAGTCCGACAAGAAAACCGAAGCCGGAGTTTTTCATTTTGTGCTGCCAAAGAAGATCGGCCAGGTAGAAGTCGTCAACAACGTGCCCGAGGAGGCAATCGCAGCCGCCATGGCCGAGATCCGGAAGGCCTCGCGTGGATGAGGTCGTGAAGGCAAGGGTCACAGGAGCGGCACCGGAGGGAGCCAGCGATCCAGAAGCCGCCTCGCGCGCGGTGCGCGAAATGTTCACCGCAATCGCGCCCCGTTACGATCTTTTGAACCATCTGCTCTCGGCGAATGTTGACAAGCTGTGGTGGAGGCGCACTGCGAAAGCATTTTCGACGATCCTCTCTCGCCCCGAAGCGAAAGTTCTCGATCTCTGTTGCGGCACCGGAGATATGGCTTTCGCTCTCCGGCGGCAGGGAAGCGGGCCTGCCATCACTGGCGCGGATTTCTCTCACACGATGCTAACTCGTGCTGCAGGCAAAACCCGTGAGAGCCAAAAAATGCGGTGGATTGAAGCGGATGCATTACGCCTGCCTTTTCCAGATGAAAATTTCGATCTGGTGACATCGGCGTTCGGCTTTCGCAACCTCGCTGATTACGATGCAGGCCTGCACGAAATTCTTCGCGTGCTAAGGCCAGGAGGTGAGTGCGGAATCCTGGAGTTCAGCGAGCCGCGAGGATTGATGGGAAAAATCTACAATCTCTATTTCAAAGGCGTTTTGCCGAGAGTCGGACGCCTCATCTCGGGCTCGTCGGGCGCGTACTCGTACTTACCGGCTTCGGTGCAGAGATTTCCAGAACCTCCGGAATTTCTGGAGCGAATGAGAGCTGCCGGATTTCGCGATGCTTCCTGGAATCGATACACGTTTGGCATTGCGGGGCTGTATCGCGGAAAACGTTGATCTTTCGGTCATAACACGAAAAAAGCTTTTAACCGCAGAGAACGCAGAAGTCTCGCTGAGGCCGCGGAGTTATTCTCTGCGAACTCCGCAATTTCTCTGCGATCTCTGCTGTTAAAAGCTTCAAGGTTTGATTGCGGCTACCGCTTCCTGCTTAAAGCATTCCGCAAACGCGTCCGCAATCGGATACCGAATCACGCTCTTGTATTCCGCTCCCAGAAATTCCTGCAAACGGGTCGTATCCATGACTGTATCGGACGTCATATATGGAGCAACGTCCGGCGGAATCGTCGAGATCTTGTGGTTCCACAGAAAACGCAACACGAGTTCGAAAATCTTCTTGCTTGGGACTCGCAGGAGCTTGGCGTTCGCAGCCTGGACGCACTGTTCGTAGGTCATGGGGCTGCCACGTCCCGCTACGTTGAGGACGGTTATGCGCTGAGCCTCGGGCTCGATTTTTTTCAGGATGTGACTAACCAGCCGCGCCACGTCATCTGTGTGAACGAACTGAATCTTGTTTAGCAAATACTCGGTTCCGCTCGGCAGCATGCAAGGCAGCCGCGTACCTTTTTCGCGCATGCGCGCCGCGCGTTTGCTGGTGCCACCGGGTATGCCACGGAAAGCCTCCATGAAATAGTTGTCTACGCTGGCTCCGGCAAAAATGTGCGGACGCAATATGTAAACGCTGCATCCCCGCAGCGCCGGTGACCGCTGTTGAACAACGCGGTCAGCCTCCATCTTGTGGACACCATACACATACGTATGCGCCGCCAGCTGAGAGTCCTCCGTTGCAGGCCGCGTGAGATCCGGGCCGTAAGCGGCCACGCTACTCATGAAGATGAATTTCTCCACCATGGGCCAATCGCGATTGGCTTCAGTCACAGCCTCCATCACCCGCGCTGTTCCGGCGACGTTGATCTGCCACATGCGATCGCGATCCAGGACCCCGGTTCGCACCGCATCCATGACAAACGCGAGGTGTATGACCGCTACCGGACGGACCTCGCGAAGAAGCTGCAGGAACTCCAGGCAAGACGATTCCGGCCCCAAGTCCATTTTCACGAACTGAATAGGAAGGCTGGTCTCTGGCGGACGCATGTCAACGCCCACGACGCGAAAAGCCGAGAGCATGGGCAGAAGCCTCCGCCCCAGATTCCCAGAAATTCCAGTTACTACAATCGCCGGAGGCCCTTCTGCCATTTATTTCTTACCAGGAGGCGGAGTATTTTGCGCAGGCGTCTCGCCCGGATTGCGTAGCGTGGGCGGTGCCGGGGTTGCGAAATAAGCCTCGGCATAGTCGGGCTTGGCCGAATTCTGCAGAGCCTCAAATGAATTCTTCATCTTTTGGGCCTGCAGCGTTCGTGCAATTTCATCGTGCACACTGGCGACTGGCAGGTCTTTGACTTCGACGATTTTGTAAATCATGAACCCAGCCGGATCAGTGAAAACCTGCGAAACGTCGCCGGCTTTCAACTCAAAAATGGAGGCATCGGCGGGTGGAATGCCGCTCTTGCGTTGGTTCTCCATTCGCGTGCTTTGCGCCTTTTGTTTTAGACCGGCAAAATCGTAGGCTTCCTGCTGCAGCTTGGTGACGTCTTCTTCGGCTGCAGCTCGCGCCCGTAGCTTGTCGGCTTCCTCTTTCATCTCGGCTTCGGAGGCTTCGCGTTTCTTTTGCAATTCCGGATCATTGGGCTTGAGCGCGGAGGACTCTACCGCTTTCTGTTTCGGCACATAAAGCTTGTCGAAGCTGATGGCCTTGTAGTCTGCCGCGTGCTCCTTGTAATAGTCTGCAACTTCAGTATCAGAGACTTTCGTAGCTTCCTTCTGCACTTGTTCAGCCGCCAACTTCGACAATATCTGCAGCCGCGAGAGGTAAAGCTCTTCATCGAAGGCAGGCCCGTGGTCCAACCCCAACTCGTGCGCCTTCTCGGCGAGCATCAGTACGGTGACGTAGCGGCTAGCAAATTGCTTTTTGGCCGCCTGTGGCATATTGGGCTGCACGGCGTTCACGATTTTTTCAAACTCCGCGCGGGTAACAACCGTCTTGCAATCGGATGGGGTCGCGGTGCCTCCACCCGGTCTTTCGCACAAACCCTGAATCGTGATGACGGGAGCATCAGCCGGCACGGCGCTTTCTGTGGATGCCGTCTCAGCGGCAGGTGGGTTAGGCCGTGTCTTCAACGGCGGCGGCGCAGTTGTTTGGCCCAAAGCTGCCCCAATGAGCAGCAGACAGACCAACGCAGTGATTAGTGCTTTCAAGGGATTCCTCCGTGGGAGAAAGGGATTAAAGAAAATCCTAGCATAGAGTTGGCGGGACGATCTTCATCGCGACGCTTGGCGGAAGTCGCTGGCACAGCGATAATGCTGACATGATGGGTTTGCCGGCCATTTCCGGCCCTGCATTTGGCTCGACTGCGATGCGTGCCGAGAAGCGCACGGTGGCGGCCAACTCTGTCTTCGCGGCCGTCGCGATCACCTCGCTAAAGGTTTTCGTCGGATTCAGCACGGGCAGTCTCGGCATTCTCTCCGAGGCCGCACATTCCGGACTGGATTTAGTTGCCGCTGTCATTACTTTGATTTCCGTTCGGCTTTCCGACAAACCCGCGGATGCCGACCATCAGTACGGTCATGAGAAGGTCGAGAACTTCTCCGCTTTCATCGAGACTGGGCTGTTATTGCTGACCTGTGTGGTCATCGTTTATGAAGCAATTAAGCGATTGTTCTTTCATCATGTAGATATTGAGCCGAGTCTGGCGGCGTTCCTGGTTCTGTTTTTCTCGATGGCTGTGGACTTCTGGCGGTCTCGCGCACTAGGAAAAATTGCTGATAAATACGACAGCCAAGCGCTGCAAGCCGACGCGCTGCACTTTTCCACGGATATCTGGTCGAGTGGCGTGGTCGCGCTGGGCCTCGGTTTAGTGATTGTTGGTAGAAGGCTGCACACGCAATGGCTGATTGATGCCGATCCGACCGCAGCTTTGTTTGTAGCGGGCGTAATCGTGTTCGTCAGCTCACGCCTGGCCCGTCGCACGGTTGATGCTCTTCTCGACAGCGGACCCGCGGATGCTCGCAACCGTATCATTGCCGCGCTGCACAGCGTTGCCGGTTTGCTCGAAGTGGACCGCGTGCGAATTCGCCGCGCAGGTAACCGTTATTTTGCGGATGTCTCGATCGGACTTGCGCGCAACGTTACCTTTCAGCGTTCAGGGCAAGTCGCGGACGAGGTTACCGAGACTGTCAATCGGATTCTCCCCAATACCGACGTAGTAGTGCGTTCTGTGCCCAGGCCGGCGCTCGCCGAAAACATTTTTGATCGGGTACGCGCGGTTGCTACTCGGCACAATTTAAACGTCCATGACGTCAGCGTGCAGGATCTTGACGGCCGACTGCACGTGGAGCAGCACCTTGAACTGGATGAGCAGCTTCCGCTAAAGGAGGCGCACGACCGCGTGAGTAATATGGAGGCGGAGATTCGGGGTGAGAACCCGGAAATCGCATCCATTCTTACTCACATCGAGAGTGAACCCGCAACCATAGAAGCAGGGACGCGCGTGGAGCGTGATGCGCAACTGGAAGACAGGCTCAAGCAGATCGCTGCGGAGTTTCCGGAGATTCTGGACGCCCATGACATCAAAGTGAAACATGTTCGTGACCGGGTGTACGTCTCCTGCCATTGCACTTTCGCTGACGAACTGCCTCTTGCCCGTGTGCACGATCTTTCCACGGCGCTCGAAATCCGTTTTAAGCAGGAGGCTCCGGAATTGTTCCGCGTTCTCATCCACCCCGAACCGAGCACCGATAATCGGAGGTAACAATGATTCACGCCAGCACCACCTGGAAGCAGCAATTTCAGTTCGAAGGCAAAGGGAATGAGGGCATCGCAGTCGCCATGGATGGAGACGGCAAAACCGGCAACAGCCCATCGCAACTTGTGCTGATCGCACTGTGCGGATGCACAGCTTACGACGTCGTCAGCATTTTGCAGAAAAAGCGCGAGCCTCTCAACGGCCTTGAAGTCAGCGCTGAAGCCGAAAAGGCAACAGACTCGCCTCGGGTTTACACCGCGATCAAGCTGGTGTATCGGATTGCGGGCAACGTGACGCGAAAAGCCGCCGAAGATGCGGTTCGGCTTTCAGAACAGAAATACTGCTCGGTATCGGCGATGTTGAGTAAGACTGCGCGGATTACCTACGAGATTCAAGTGGACTCGCAATGACCGCTGCCAGTACCGTGGCCACTAGCGCACCGAAGCTGCACAGTCCGCATCTCGGCTATATCTACATCGGCTTGGCGGCGGCATTGTGGGGTGTCTCCGCTAGTCTCGGACGCGCCGCGTTCACTGAACGATTACTGCCCGGCTCCGGCATCCGAAATATCAGCCCGCTGATTCTGTCGCAGGCGCGCACAACATTCTCGTTCTCCGTGGTTCTTGTTGGATTGCTCATCCGCCGCGGGTGGAAACAATTGTGGATGCCCCGCCAGGATCTGCTGCGAGCGTTTGTACTTGGCTTGGGCGGTATTGCGGCGTCGAATTATTTTTACTACCTGGCCATCCAACGGACCAACGTTGCGACCGCGATCATCGTGCAATACACCGCTCCCGTCTGGGTGCTGGTGTACATGGTCCTTCGGAGAGCGGAGCGGCTGACCTTGTCAAAGATGGCGTCAGTTGTTCTGGCAATAACCGGTATTGCCTTGGTAATCGGACTTTTTGGACGCGGACGATTGCAGCTCGATACCCTTGGGGTTACTGCCGCTATGATTGCGGCGTTTTCTTTTACGTTCTACAACATCGGCGGCCATTACATTCTGGCGAAGTACGATCGCTGGACCGTGTTGCTCTTCACCACTTTGTCGGCATCGCTGTTTTGGATAGTTGTAAACCCGCCTAACAGGATCATCGCTGCTCACTACTCCGGCACTGCATGGCTGTTCCTTTTGATATTCGCCATGCTCTCGGTCCTTCTTCCATTTTCGCTGTACTTCGCCGGCCTGCAGCACCTCGAACCGACCAAGGCGATTGTGGCCAGTTGCCTAGAGCCGGTCTTCACCATCCTGATTGCAGCCGTCGCTCTGAAAGAGGTGGTCGGTCCTTTGCAGGGCCTGGGCATCGTGATGGTTCTATGCGCGATTCTGGTGGTGCAAATACCGGCACGGGCGGACTCACAGCCGCTGGTCGGCCCGGTAGATTAGCGGCGTTAATGTGCTGTTGACGATTTTTTTACAAACCGCCCCATTCTCGGCACTTTGGTTATGTTTCCTGGTCCGGTAGCTTGAAGTTAACCTTGTTTGTGAAAGATCAACGTTTTGTGAAAGATCAACTTTGAGGTTAATTTCGTGAAGACCTGCCGCTCCGCCCTTCTTCTGCTACTTGCCATGGGAGTTTCTGCCCCGTGCTTTGCCCATCACATGGCAGTCGTGGTTTCGAAACAGAATGTCGTGACGACCATGACCTCCGCGCAGCTTTCGAAAGTTTTTCGATCCGAGACGAAGAGGTGGCCGGATGGAAAATCCGTTACCGTCGTTCTGCACCGCAGTTCAGCCGGCGAATCGATCACTCTGCAACGGCTGAATAAAATGTCGGCGCAGCAATGGCGGGGATGGATAGCCGACCACAAGGATTCGGTAAAGCTGGTGGATTCAGACGACGAGGTACTTACCTACGTCGCAAGCACTCCGGGAGCCGTCGGTCTCGTGGATGTCCGCTCGGTAAATGACCGCGTAACCATCGTTCGCGTGGACGGCAAGGTTCCAATGGAAGATGGGTATCTTCCTCATTAAGCCGTGGTTTTGACAGCCCTCTTGCGCATCAATCCAAAATAGCGCTGCGTCTTCGCCACGTCTCTTGCGATCTGCTGCCGTAACGCATCAATCGATTCGAATTTAATCTCGTCGCGAATGCGAGCCAGGAAGGCAAGCTCAACTGGCGTTTCCGCCGTCAGCTCCAGAGGATGGAAATCCAGCAGGTGGGTTTCAATGGCATAGGAATCGCTTCCGAACGTAGGACGGTTCCCGACATTTGACACCGAATCAAAACATTCTTTTCCGACTCGCGTGCGAGTGATGTACACGCCGTCGCTCGGCACCAGTTCTTCATAGCGGCTCAGATTGATGGTCGGGACGGTGTACTTCGCGCCGTAGCCGCGTCCGCGTCCAGGGGTGGATTGAATCGCAAACGGCCGCCCAAGCAGAGCGCGTGCGCGAGCTACGTTCCCTTGCTGCACTAACTGGCGAATTCTTGTGCTCGACACCGATTCTCCGCGGAGACGCATCTCCGAATAGACAATCACCTCGAAACCAAGATCGCGTCCGAGTTGGGCGAGCATCTCGACGTTGCCGGCAGCTTTGTGTCCGAAACGAAAGTTGTAACCTTCGTGGACTTGGATGGCTCTGAGGCGATCGCAAAGAATTTGCTGAACGAACTCTCTCGGCCCCATCAGCGATAAGTCACGGGTGAACGGAAGTAAAAGAACGGCGTCGATGCCTGTCTCCGCAAGCAACCGTGTTTTCTCGGGAGTTGGAGTCAGTAGCTTTAACGCGGAATCGGGCCGCAAAATCCGCATCGGGTGCGGCTCGAATGTGACCGCAATCGCTCTTGCACCTCGTTGCCGTGAACGAACCACCAGTTCGCTGAGCACTCGCAAGTGCGCCCGATGCACACCATCAAAGTTGCCCACGCTGACCAAGCTAGGCCCGAAGTCGGCTGGAATTTCCTCGATGGTGTGAAATATTTGCATGTCTTACGTTGCTTTGTCCGCGACCTCTGCAGTTAAAAGCTCTACTCGTCCGTCTCAGATTTCAAATTCCAACTTCATTCCGTCATATGAAAGCTTCACGTTCTCCGGCAACGACGCATTCGTCGCTTCGTGCGGCAGGTCATGACAAATATGAGTAAAGAACGCCCGCCGCGGTTTCAACCGCGCCACCGTCGCCAGCGAATGCTCTACAGTCGAATGCGTCGGATGCGGCTTGTAGCGCAGAGCATCCAGAAAGAGAACATCGAGCCCCTGCAACTTATTCAGCGATTCTTCCGGAATATCGCTGTGATCAGTTAAGTAAGCCCCCGATCCAAAACGAAATCCGTAGATTTCCGCATCACCGTGGATCAGCACGATTGGTTGGAACTTTGCCCCGAACAGGTCAAGAGATCCGTTGATAGGCCGCAGCTCGACTTGCGGCAAGCCTCCGAATTTGTAGTCGGCGTCAAAAATGTAGCGGAACATGTCGCGAATAAACTCCGCCGCGTCCGGGTGCGCATAAAGCGGCAGCCGGTTCGGTTTGTGTTTGAAACTCAGCGGACGCAGATCGTCGATGCCCAGCAGATGATCAGCGTGGGTGTGCGTGTAAAGCACCGCGTCCAGACTGCGAATGTTTTCCCGAATCGCTTGCTCGCGAAAATCGGGCGTCGTATCAATCAGGACAGAATGCCCGGCGTATTCGATCAGGACGGACGGACGGGTGCGGCGGTCTCGCGGATCGGTGGAATGGCAAACGGCGCAGTCACAACCGATGGTCGGCACTCCCATAGACGTGCCGCTGCCGAGCACCGTAAGCATTGCTTTCATTTTGCCGCGGGTACCTGCTTCGCGCCTTTGGCGATTGCGTTGGTGACTTCTACGTACGCCATGCGCAGCTCATAGAGCGCGTTTTGCAGGAAGCTCTGTTCTTTCGAGCTGAGATTGCCCTTCGTCTTGTCGGAAAGCAATGAGAGGGAATCTATAGTCTGCCGTGCGCCGATGAGGTCGAGCTGTGGCGGCGCTCCTTGCTGATGCATCAAGCCCAATTGCAACATTCCCGTCATATAGAGCGATGCCAGAAAGCGCTCGAAGGTGATTTCCATCTCTTTGGTGGAAATTCCACTCAGTTCAGCCTGACGGTCCATCTCCGCCGACGATTTCTCGTAGGCGCGCGCCTGCTCATTTTGCTCGTCGGTTGAAGGCGGAGGCGGCTCATTCGCCTCGGGTACGGCACTCGCCTCTGTTGAGGAGGGCTTTGCTGGAGCTGGTGTCTCTTTCTCTTCAGGAACGTCTTTACGCAGTTCGCCATCCGACGTGAACAGCCGCCGATCTGTAACAGTGAAGCTTTCGTTTTTTCTCTCAGCCATAATTTTTTGTGTGGTCGGACACTCTTGTCCGACGATTTCTAAATAGGTAATCCAACCGCCATATCAGCAAATGGCAAACTCGCCACTCTCATTTTCGTTTCGCCACTCACGTATTCTTTTCCTGGCATCATGAATTCCTTCCGTCCATATCCGAGCGCCAAAGCACGTTCGCCTTCAGCAGTTGGCACGATCGCA
>QHZV01000120.1 GCA_003224785.1 Acidobacteriota bacterium | reverse complement strand
AAACCTTCCGGCTGCAATTCAAGCCCTTCAATGCACTCGCGCCGCATCACAAAAAACCCCGAGAGTGGATCTCTAATGCGCATATGCTTTTTTTGCAGTGGGGCTGTGGCCAGCGTTCCGAACCTCGAGATGAGTGCGCGCAGCCAATTCCAATTGTCTAACCCATTGTTCTCAGTAGCGACGTAACGGCTCGCGATCGCAAGGTCATTTCCGTTCATCACCGGCTCCACCAATCTTGGCAACACCTCCGGTGGATGCTGCAGGTCAGCATCAATTACGCCCAGCAGATTCGCATCAGTTTGCCCCCAACCGTACATGACCGCACCCGCCAGTCCACGCTTGCCTTGGCGAGTGAAGACGCGGACCCGGGAATCGCGCGACGCATATTGGCGCGCGATTTCTGCAGTGCCATCTTTGCTGTCGTCATCAACAACAATGAATTCGTAATCAATCGGCATTGATGACATGGCGTCGTGCAGGCCATCAAGCAGCGTGCCAATGTTGCCCGCTTCGTTAAGAGTTGGAATCGCTAGGCCTAACTTGAACCGTGAAGAATTGATCATCGAAGAGTCCTGGGATCGGGAATGCGAGTTCTTGGATGTTTTTGAGTTGAAAGGCGTTGGTCGTACTTAGATCAAAAGGTACTCGGGATTTGGACCCACCCATTTCCTAAGGCACACTCATGCTGCCTGCTCTTCCGCGTCTGCCGCGCTTTACCGACGACGAAGGCTTTTTTAGGCCAGTACTTCCGAGTCAACCTGTGGTTGAGGCTGAAGTGAAGGAACCAGTTTGGTGAAGCGGCGAAGGATGGCGAGATGCACTTCTTCCGGAGTTCCCTCGTGAACAAGATGAAGCCCCGCCACGCGACTCAGCGCGAGGTATGACTTCCGATACTCGCGCATGAATTCCAGCGGATATTCTGGTTTTCGAGCGCACGCTTCTTTCGGATCGGCGTCGAGAACATATGCAAGGTCAGGCTTAGGGGTGAAGCGCAGCAGCGTTTTGGCATACGCTCGGGTGAGCCACCGATTCATAGGCAGTGCCGCGAGCTGATCGTACAGGTAGCGGTCGAAAATAATTACACCGCCGATTTCGGAGCGCACATTCCGCAACGTATGCCGAAGACTGATCATATCCAGCACGTACAAAATAGATCGCCCGAGAAGCAGGGGAGCAGCCTGCGCATTCTTGTCTCTGCGTTCAACCGGACGCCCAACCGCGCCCGCGCCTGGTTCACTTTGCAAGACTGCTCGGCTGAATTTCGAACGCGCCT
This sequence comes from Acidobacteriota bacterium, assembly GCA_003224785.1. Lineage (GTDB taxonomy): Bacteria > Acidobacteriota > Terriglobia > Terriglobales > Acidobacteriaceae > Gp1-AA145. Next base: position 6,377 of record QHZV01000120.1, on the reverse strand, counting down.
CTTGGAATAGGGCAACGTCATCCCACAACGTTAGGTTATGGACCGGAATTCCGGCTTGCGCCAGGTAAGTGCTCAGTTTCTCTATCTGTGTAGTCTTGCCGGCGCCATCAATTCCAGAAAACGTGATCACGAATGATTTCAACGAAATGCCTCAACATACGCGAAGTGGGAAATTGGAAATTCAAAGTTCAGTGTCCTGTGCTGCCCGGTACGTGCCCGGGGCTGGCTGCTGAAAGAGCCGCCACCGTTCCAAGAGCAGCGCCCGCGCCCACGATAAAACCAAATTTGATCAACAATGATCGCGTTTTCCGTTGCTTCGGTGGTGCGATCGCAACACCGGCCGGTTTCGAAGCAGCGCCGCCACTGACCTGGACTGGCGGAGCGACCGCCGTTCCAGTCGGCTGCGACGATTGCGCGGTTTGCGCACTGCTCGCGGTCGAGTAACTCAACCGGAGTTGCACTCGAGTTCGATGGAGAAGCTGCGGCTGATTGGTTCTGCGTGCCCGACTCTTGCGCGGATGCAGCCATTCCTGCGCCGCTGATTGCTAATGCCAGAGCGAGGCTTGTTGCCCGTGACAAAGTTCGATGCATAGTCCTCCGCCCGACACAAAAACTTTATGCTGCAACGGGCTGTGGTTGAGCAACTGGTGCCTGCTCGGTGTTAGATACTGGCTCCGGCACACTAACAGGCCTGCTGACTTCTGCCTGCGGCGCCGGAAATTTCTGAAAAAGCTGGTTCATCCGGGTCAGCTCCAGCATGGCGCCCGCCCCGGGAGAAATTCCCCCAAGCTCGACCGAGCCATCCTGCTTTGCTATTTCTTCCATGCAGCGCAATAACCCCTCAAGACCCGTTAAATCGATTTTCTTTACCCGAGACAAATCCACCACCACGCAGGGCCTCTCAGTTGCCAACTTGTTCTTCAGTTCCCGCCTGAGTTCTCGTGCTTCTTTTACGCCGAAAACTTCTGGCAGCTTGATCATGATTGCGGACGGAATATCCATGTCACCTTCCTCTGGGTCCAGCAAAGTCTGCGCGGACTTAAAATCCAGGCACGAGGTAGTTTTTTCGCGGCGCCTGCCTACATTAAAGATGCCAAATTTCGAAAACAGGTTGACGCAAGATGAACTACTCACTTGGTATCCCCTCCCCCGAACGCTGCGGCCCGCTGTATTGGCGCGATTTTCGTTGTGCCGAGCAGGCGGTCATCGTCAATTTCTACCTCCACATTGCGGTCAAGATGGAAAAGCTTATTGCGGGTGACGACTGAACGGTGCAAATTCAATGCCACTCCAACGTACAAACCCTGTAGTACGGAGGATTGATCAACGGTAGTTCCGCAATCAATCTCACAGTCCCGTTCGATTGAGCTTGATCCTTTTATGGTGCAGGATTCAGCTATTCGCGACCCAGCCCCAATGAATGCGGGGCCAGTAATGCTCACCGATGGATCCACCTGTGCTCCTGCGCCAATCCAAACTCCCGGAGAAACCTCACTCCCAACCGGCTGCAGAGAGCACCTGCCCGCCAGACCGTCTTCTACCAGCTGGCGCAAGTCCCGCGGCTCCTTAAGAGGATTCACGTAGCCATCGAAGAAAAACCGCTCCTGTTCGGGAATGAATGCGCTCAGCACCTTTCTGTAGGGTGTTTCGCTACCTCGCAGGCACGCTGCCTCCACTACCGCGAGATCCAGCGCGCCCGCCGTTCCATAAGCGCAACAATGCGTCGTATTCAACATCGGAGTAGCAACCAATGCGCACTAACAACAACTGCGTCGCGCCCTCTTGCACTTGTTGCGGTACCGCACTCTCCCAAGCAGTTATGAAATCGCTCGATTTGGCGGAACGCGCCGGCAGCAGGCTGGTCGAAGATGGACTTTCTGGAATGGTCCGAACCGATACCGAAGGGAGCTGGCGCAATTTTCTAATAGCGCGCTCCAGAAGATTCCGACCGAGAATATCCATTCGGGCGCGTGCGGTACCGAGTAGAAATCCACGACCGCTTCGCGGATACTTGCGCCCGAAAGAATTCTCGTCTGCCTGACGGTCTTCAGCCAAGCTCACTATTGCTCCTATATGCACGTCTAGTCCCCGTGAGCGCTGGCCTCAGGCGCCGGATGCAGTAAATTGCGAGAACTCAGGAAAGAATGCCGGTCTCGGCGTGATCTCGGTAGGCATTTCGTCCTGTTTCCATTGCGCTGAGTTTTTCCGCGACTGGGTGCGAACTGCGCGCGGACTCCCGTTCTCATGGCGCCCTTGCCCCAGGAGTTCCCGGATGCGGAGCTTGGCTTTGTGCAATTGCGACTTCGAATTTCCAACCGAGCAATCGAGGAGCTCTGCGATTTCCTGGTGCTCGTAACCCTCCACTTCGTGCAACAGGAAGATAGTGCGATAACCGTCAGGCAACTCTTTAATCGCGCGTGCCAGTGCGATACGGTCCACGCAGCCGGTCAAGCGATCATCGCGGCTGCCGTATTCGCGGCGCACCACTTTCGCGTCCTGGTTGTAAGGCTCATCGAGTGAAATTTGCCGCAGCGCTTTTTTTCGGAAGTGCATGAGTACCGTATTTACAGCGATGCGGTAGAGCCATGTTGAAAGCGCGGAGTCGCCGCGGAAGGTTGCGAGTTTTCGGAATACTTGAAGAAATGCGTCTTGGGTCAGGTCTTCTGCCTCTGCGGTGTTGTTTGTCATTCGCAGGCAGACAGAATGGATTCTGGCTTTGTGTGCGTGAAACAATGAGGCGAACGCTTCAGCATCGCCTTCTTGCGCTCGCTTTACCAGGTGGAGATCAGTCTCGAGTCGTGCGGTGGTATTGGCCTCGGTGGTCACTTGCGGTCTCCTTTCAATCGCGTAAGGTGCGTTTCCAACGAAGAGGCTTCAAAAGAACTGTGACGAGATTAAAATTGCGAATGCAAATGGTCTATCCGGTGAGGTCTGTATCCGACGTAATGCTTTGCTGTAGCGCCAGAAGTGCAATAAGTTGCCTCGGAATCGGCACTGCGCGTGCCTTTCATGAAGGGCCCGTGAGTTTTTTTCATGGCGCGCGGCAAAAAATTCCGCGTGACACCGAAACATTCATCTCGTAACTCGTGTTGGTGAATTTACGGGGTGGTGTAAATCGCTCGAAATAACGTTTGTGCAAAAAGTTTCGGCGCTACAGGAGAGTCCTGAGGCAAATTACATACTCGGCAGGATTGTTCCGGCAGGTGCGGACGCCTATTCTCGCTTGCATATGAAAGGTGCCCTCAATTTGCCCACCTAATATCGAGCAGGGGCCGGCAGTGATTTGCGCCGGCGCCTGCTTCTCGCCTCTGTTTGAAAATAGTTCTGGATCGAAATTGCGATTAGCCGCGCGGAATATGACCGTGCAGCCCCGAACTCGTTTTTGAAATGGATGAGTTCGATATCAGGCTTGCAAGGTGCTCGCAACCCTGGCGCCTCAGAGTGTGAGCCGCGCGACAAAGATGAGCGCATTCAGAGGAGTCAAATGGCGGAGAGGGTGGGATTTGAACCCACGATACCCGTTAAGGTATGTCCGCTTTCGAGGCGGATCGTTTCAACCACTCACGCACCTCTCCGCGTCGGACAACAAAGAACTTACTGCGAAACCAGTCAGGTCCGTTCAAGTTCATTTTAGCAGGCGCCATTCCTTGCACCGCTTCGCCTCAGTGCGCTCTTGTTTCTCCGGGTTCGCGCGCTGTTTTTATTCTTGCAAAGGCTCCTTAGACAGAGTATTTATTCATGTCGATCCCATTCACATTTTTTCTTTGAGTCGAAGGTAGCGACTTCACCTCGCAAGCCCGCGACGAACCGATACGGATTTCGTCAGCGTCTTGCCCATGGAGGACTGACATGTTTCGCGCAAAAAACCAATTTTGTTATCTGCTGATGTTGATCCTGGTGGTTGTTTCAGGCGCCGCTCTTGCGCAGGATGAGGAAGCGCCGAAAGTTGACGTTTTTGTAGGATATCAATGGCTCAATCCCGGCGTTACCGTGCCCACTTCAGCGACCAGTCCCGTGCCTGGCACCAAGTTACCCAGCATGGCAAAAGGACTGGGAGCCACTGCGACCTACAATTTCAGCAAAATTTGGGGACTCTCTGTCGATGGTGGCGGCAATTGGCATGACATCGGCCACGAGACTACTCTCTCAATTGGTCCTCGGGTCATGTGGAGAGGAGATGGCCTGAATCTGTTTGCCCACACGATGCTGGGTTTGAATCAGCTCAAGGCGGGATCTTTGGACTCTCGCAACAGTCTTGGGGCTGTCCTCGGCGGCGGCATGGACATACCGCTGTGGCATGGGATTTACTGGCGCGTATTCGAAGCTGACTATGTTTGGGCGGCGCTTCATTATTCGGATGTAGTCCCCCTGACCGACCCCGGTCTGCGACGTCCCGACCAGAATGGGGTGCGGCTGCGTAGTGGATTGGTCTTCAGCTATGGCGGCAAGAAGCCAGAGCCAATGATGGCAGCCTGTTCGGTTCAGCCGACCGAAGTCATGATGGGCGAGCCAATCACCGCCACGGCAACCGTTAACAACGCAAATCCCAAGCACACTCTCGCGTATGACTGGTCGAGCACTGGGGGCAAGATTGCTGGCAAGGGCAATACTGCCTCAATTGATACCAATGGTGTTGCCGGGGGCGATTACGCCGCGACGGCAAAGATTACCGATCCCAAAATGAAGCACGGCGGCGAAACCAGTTGTTCGGCAAAATTCACGGTGAAAGAGCCGCCGAAGAATCCTCCTACCCTGTCGCTCTCGGCGAACCCAACCTCGGTGCAGACCGGCGGAACAGTCTCGCTCAGCGCGTCTTGCACCAGTCCTGATAACGTTCCGGTCAACGTTGCAAATTGGACAGCAAGTTCCGGCACTGTGTCTGGTACGGGCAACGCTGCCACGCTTAATACTGCTGGAGCACAACCCGGCGCGATAACAGTGAATGCCAGTTGTTCGGATTCGCGCGGTCTCAATACGTCCGCCTCAACGCAGGTGAACGTCGAAGCTCCGCCTCCACCGCCTCAGCCTTCTCCCGAAGTGCAGCGGCTCGAAGCGCGGCTGGCTTTACACAGCGTATATTTCCCCACGGCGCAGCCGACTCCGACAAAGCCGAACAGCGGCCTCTTGCCGAGTCAGCAGCAAACTCTGACTTCGCTCGCCGGCGACTTCCAGAAATATCTGGAGGCCAAACCTGACGCGCACCTGATCCTTGAGGGGCACGCCGATCCGCGCGGTTCAGCGGAATACAATCAGGCGCTTTCCGAACGCCGGGTGAACATCACTAAGAACTTCCTTGTGTCGCACGGGATCCCGGAAGACCACATCGAAGTCAAAGCTCTTGGTGATCAACACAACCTCAGCGCCGAGGAAGTGAAAAGCTCGGTCGAGCAGAATCCCGAACTGACTACTGAAGAGCGCGGAAGAATCACGAAGAACATGCGTACCATCATTCTGGCCAGCAACCGCCGAGTTGACGTTACACTCAGCACCACCGGCCAGACTTCGGTGCGTCAGTTCCCGTTCAACGCAGCGGATTCACTTACGCTGATTGGCGGGAGGGAAGGCGCGGCCAAGAAAGCGCCAGCCAAGAAGAGGACTAAGAAGCAGTAGATTAGTCGTGTAATCGAATTGCGTAGGGGCGGCCCTCCCGGCCCGCCCCTTCTTTTTGTGGGGCGGTCGGCCTAACGCTCACCGCCTGCTTCTGAAGAATTCCTGCAGAATTTCGGCGCAGCGACCCGCAAGCACCCCGCTGCGAACTTCTATTCGATGATTCAAGGCCGGATGGTTCAGCACATGCAGCGCTGAGCCCGCCGCACCGGCCTTTGGATCGTCCGCCCCATAGACCAGTCGGCGAATGCGCGCATGCACCATCGCACCCGCACACATCGCACAAGGCTCGATAGTCGCGAAGAGTTCGCAGTCACTTAGACGATGGTTGCCGATGGCTGCTCCGGCCTCGCGAAGGGCGACAACTTCCGCATGAGCAGTTGGATCAGAATCTAAAAAGTTGCGATTGAAGCCTCGCCCAACAACCTTGCCGTGATGAACGATAACGGCTCCGACCGGCACTTCGCCAGCATCCAGGGCCCGTCGCGCAGCCCGAAGCGCTTCTTCGATCCAGAGTTCGTCGTTATCAGGGCTCTGGGCCTGCAGCATGAAAGCATTGTATCGGCTCAGTGCAGCCCCAGAATTACCCTCAGCGGATAGGGCAGTAGCAGACGCAACATTTCAGGGAGCAGATAATTCAGAAGCTCATGCGCCACCACGAGTGCAGGAAGCGAAATCACAAACCAGCGCATCGGCGAAAGACTTTGCATATAACTTCTCACCAGGAATTGGACGCTGGTAAGAGTGGAAGGTAAGCGGCGGGGCACGAC
>QHZV01000119.1 GCA_003224785.1 Acidobacteriota bacterium | reverse complement strand
GCCCATCAGCGCTCGGTTCGCGTCGTCATGCTCAAGGAACGGAACCAGCGAGGCGGCAACCGAAACCAGCTGCTTCGGGCTGACGTCCACGTAATCCACTTCCTCTTTGCTGACGAGCACAAAGTTGCCGGCTTTGCGGGCATTTACCAGTTCGCCAACGATGCGCCCCTTATCGTCAAGTTCGACGTTGGCCTGCGCGATCACGTGGCGGTCTTCTTCCCATGCAGAGAGATAGAAGGAGAAGGGTTCGAGTTCTGCCGGACGCTTGCGGTGGTCCTTCAGCTCGCTGTTGATCTTCTCAGCTTCGTGCTTCTCCAGATGGTCTCCGGCTTTTTGGTCGCTGTCGCCGGCGTTCACCACGCTGACGTAGTCGAGCACGCGGCCGTTTTTCACGCGCCGATATGGCGACTCGATGAAGCCGTAGTCATTGATCCGCGCATAGCAGCTCAATGACGAAATCAGTCCGATGTTCGGGCCTTCCGGCGTTTCAATCGGGCAGATACGACCGTAGTGCGTTGGGTGAACGTCGCGGACTTCGAATCCCGCGCGCTCACGCGACAGACCACCCGGCCCAAGCGCGGACAGACGCCGCTTGTGTGTAATCTCCGACAGGGGATTCGTCTGATCCATGAACTGCGAAAGCTGGGATGATCCGAAGAACTCGCGGATTGCAGCCATCACCGGCTTCGCATTCACTAGGTCGTGTGGCATGGCCGTGGACATTTCCTGGTAAACGCTCATCTTTTCCTTGATAGCGCGTTCCATGCGGACCAAGCCGATTCGGAACTGGTTTTCGAGCAGCTCACCAACTGCGCGAACGCGGCGGTTGCCGAGGTGATCAATGTCATCCACTACGCCAATGCTCTTGCGCAGTTTCAGCAGGTACTTGATCGTGGCGTAAAAATCATCCGGATCGAGCGTGCGCTTGTCGAGGGAACTAGCATTGCTGTTCTCGAACAGCTTGATGTTGAACTTCAGCCGGCCTACGCGCGAGAAGTCGTACTTTCGCGGATCGAAAAACATCCCGTGGAAAAGAGCTGTCGCGGTATCGAGTGTCGGCGGATCGCCAGGACGCAGTTTGCGGTAAATTTCGATCAGCGCCTCTTGCGGGGTCTTGACCGAGTCGCGCTTCAACGTCTGGCTGATCACGGTGCCCACGTCATCGCGCTCGGGGAAGAACAGATTCATTTCGACTACGCCCGAGTCGAGGATCTTCGCAACCTTATCGGCAGTGATTTCCGTGTTGGCTTCCAGCATGACCTCGCCGGAAGTCGTGTCTACAATGTCCCCGGCAGCCCACGCGCCTTCGAGGTCCGAAACATCAACTTCGATTTCGCTGATCTTCGCCTTCTGAATTTCTTTCAGAGTCGCAGCATTCAGCTTGCGTCCCGAGTGCGCGATCTCCTCGCCCGACTTCGACTTGATGCTGTGCGCCAGCTTCATGCCGACCAAGTTGGTGGCCTTCTCACCGGACGGATCGATTGTCCAGTAGAGCTTCTTGTCGCGGACCACAAGCCGATCCACGGTGTAGAAGCTGCGGAGAATGTCCTCGCCGGTACGCAGGCCCAGAGCGCGAAGGAAGATCGTGCCCAGGAATTTGCGCTTCCGGTCAATGCGGACGTATAGCACGTTCTTCTGGTCGTATTCGAACTCAACCCACGAACCGCGGTAAGGAATGATCTTGCCGAGGAAATAAGTGCGGTTGTTGGCCGTCTCGAAGAACACGCCAGGCGAACGGTGCAACTGGCTGACGATCACGCGCTCGGTTCCATTAACAATGAAGGTGCCGTTCTGCGTCATCAGCGGAACGTCGCCGAAGAAAACTTCCTGCTCTTTAATATCGCGAATCGAACGATTGCCGGTCTCAGCGTCTTTGTCGAAAATCGTCAGGCGCATCGTGACCTTAAGCGGCGCGGAGTAAGTCATGCCGCGCTCTTCGCACTCAGCCACGTCATACTTCAGCTGCAAGCCCACGGGATCGCCGCACTTATTGCAGAAGTCTGGAGTGTTCGCGTTGTAAGTGCCGCATTTGTGGCAGAGCACATCGCCAGGATGAAACGGGTCGGTGATGACAGTCGATCCGCAATTCTTGCAAGTGGTGCGCAGGTGATGCAGGCCCTTAAGGTGTCCGCACTTGCACTCCCAGTTGCCGATTGCATAATCAACGAACTCAAGTTGCGAGACGTTGCGGAAATCGGTGATCGGAAACACCGACTGAAATACAGACTGCAGTCCGCCGTCGTCGCGTTCGCTGGGCAGGCGGTCCATCTGCAGGAAGCGCTCGTAGGAACGCTTCTGTACTTCAATCAGGTTTGGAATCTGGATGGTTGCTGGAATCTTGGAAAAATCAAAACGATGACGGAATCCGTTCTTTTTTGACATTCGGAGTTACTCCCAATCTTTTCTCGCAGCACGAGAGCTGCGTCACAGCGGAAAAACAGGGCGGGAAGTCGCGATCACTTTGGTCAAGAGTGATTGCGACTCAATTGCTAATCACAGATTGTGGTTGCGCCGTACAGACACGACAGCGCGCCCGTAAGGACAGCATGTCCCTCAGGCGCCGCAAAGAGCGCATGGCCAATTAAGTTGTGTCTTTTCCGCGCCAGTATGCCTTGTTTCCCGTCCCGCCGCCCGCAGGACAGTTGCTAAATCCGTTTTGCGCAGCCTCCGTCGCTCCCCTGGTCACATCGTGTGGAGAACTGCTCACCTGAATGAAGTGGGAAGCGGTGCTGATAGTTACGATAATAACATCGCCTCACGTATTTTGCCAAGCAGTGGTCAAGAAATTGCTAGCCGAAAGCGCTTTGGCTCAGATTTACGGAGCGCCGGGCGCTTGCGCCCGGCCTCACAGACGATACGCCCGTGTCTCCATAAGCCTAAGAAACTACTTTACTTCTACGGTCGCGCCGGCATCCGCGAACTTCTTCTTGATGTTCTCGGCTTCGTCCTTCGAAACACCTTCTTTCACCGTCTTCGGCGCGCCGTCCACCAGGTCTTTGGCTTCCTTCAACCTGAGGCTGGTGACTTCACGGACCGCTTTAATGACGTTGATCTTGTTGGCACCCACGGCCGTCAGGACGACTGCGAATTCCGTCTTTTCCTCAGCCGGTGCTGCCGCAGCAGCGCCGCCGCCACCGGCAACCATTACAGGGGCCGCTGCTGCCGCCGAAACGCCAAGCCGCTCTTCAAGTTTCTTTACCAGTTGGGCCGCATCCAGCAACGACAGTCCAACGATTGATTCTTCCAACTGCTGCAAGTCCGCCATTTCAGTTCTCCAGTTATTTTGAATTCATTCTGTAGAGACGTAGCTTGCCACGTCTCGCTTTCTTATCATCCCAAGTCAGGTTTCCAGTGCGCTTGAGCCGCTATCTTCCGCGCCAGACAACGCGGCGGATCCAGCCTGCGCAACCCTTGACTCAGATAACTAAAACTCCTTGCGATCTTTGCGTACTTGCGGTTAAAAGGTTCGACCGCAAAGAGCGCAAGATCGCGAAGAAAATCTCTACACCCCGGCGGGAGTGGCTTCTCCGCCAAACTTCTCCTTCTCGACTCCCTGATTAATCACCACCGCCAAGTCGCGTCCCACGGCATTCATCACCGTGACCAACCTCTGCGCCGGCGCGCTGATTAGGAACAGCAGCTTGGAGTAAATCTCTTCCTTCGACGGCATAGTCGCCAGCGCGTCAATCTCTTTGATCGAGACCACCCGCCCTTCAACTACTCCTGCCTTGAAGGTAAATTCCGGATTGTCTTTCGCGTATTTCGAAAGCACCTTCGCCAGCGAAACCGGGTCGCCTTCGGTGTACGCAATCGAAGTCACTCCGGAAAGATTCTTCAGCGCGTCCTCAATCTTTGTGCCCTTCGCCGCGCGCTCCACCAGCGTGTTCTTCACGACGGCATACTTCGCGCCAGAACTTCGCAGCACCTTGCGCAATTCGTAGTCCTGCGCGACGGTCAGCTTGCTGTACGTGGTGACAATGACCGTCGAGACCTTTTGCAGATCTTTGCCCAGCTTCTCAACTTGCTCAGTCTTCTTCGCTCGAGTAACCGCCATAATCTGTCCCTTTCAGAATTTCACGTGAGGACAGCCACGCTCGGCTGTCCTTCGGCCCAGAGGCCGAATCTATGCCTTCGCTGCCGTCTCGATCGCCGTCGTATCCAGCGAAATTCCCGGGCCCATGCTCGAACTCAAGTAGCAGCCCTTGATGTATTTCCCCTTTGCCACAGACGGCTTCGCATTTTCCCTACGGGAACATGCACCAGCGCAGTCTTGTCGGTGCGAAATTCCACCTTCCCGGCTTTCACTTCCTGTACTGCGCGCGCGACGTCAAACGTCACCGTGCCAGTTTTCGGATTCGGCATCAGCCCTTTGGGGCCAAGAACTTTTCCGAGGCGACCGACAGACTTCATCACGTCCGGCGTAGCAATCAGCGCGTCAAAATCAGTCCAGTTTTCCTTGGTGATCTTCTCGACCATATCTTCGCCACCGACAAAATCTGCGCCTGCCGCCTGGGCCTCGCGCAGTTTCTCGCCGGAAGCAATCACTAAAACTTTTTTCGCTTTGCCCAGCCCATGCGGAAGCACGACCGTGCCGCGCACCATCTGGTCCGCATGTTTGGGATCAACCCCGAGCCGCAATGTGACCTCGACGGTCTCGTCGAATTTCGCGAACTTCACTTTTTGCAGCAGAGGCACGGCATCGGCCAGCGTATAAGGACGCTGCTCGACTGCCTTCCTCGCCTTCTCGATATTCTTTCCAGCTTTTTTCATTTCTTCTCCGTCTCCCACCGCTGAAAGCTCTTCCGATCAGCCGTAGTCAAAGACATTTTGTAAATTTGTAATCGGAAAATCTGTAATTCACCGCATTACCAAGTTTTGCTCATCAAGAAGTCTATCCAACTACATCAATCCCCATGGACCTTGCAGTTCCGCGCACACTTTTCATGGCGGACTCGATGGTCGCCGCATTCAGGTCCGGCATCTTTTGTTTCGCAATGTCCTCTATCTGCTTTGCCGTTACCTTGCCGACTTTGTCTTTATTCGGCGCACCAGAGCCCTTGGCGATTCCCGCCGCGCGCTTGAGCAGAATCGCAGCCGGAGGCGTCTTGGTGATGAACGTGAACGAGCGATCGCTGTAGACAGTAATCACAACCGGAATGATCAAGCCTTCCAGTTCTTTCTGTCCGGTGCGCGCGTTGAACTGCTTGCAAAATTCCATGATGTTGACCTGGGCCTGTCCTAGCGCTGGACCGACCGGAGGAGCCGGCGTCGCCTTGCCCGCCGCAATCTGCAACTTGACTGAACCTGTAGCCTTTTTCGCCATCGCTTATCCTTCAGATTCTCTTCAAAGTGACGGGCGGGGGCGCCCGCCCTACACGAGCTAACTCTGCTTCTCTACCTGCTTGAATTCCAATTCCACCGGAGTTGACCGGCCGAAAATTGTGACCATCACCTTCAACGTTTCGCGATCGTCATTGACGTCGTCAACCACACCCGTGAACGTCGCAAATGGCCCTTCGGTGATCCGCACCGTTTCGTTCTTTTCAAATTTGACTTTGAGCTTGGGCTTGTCCTTCGATTCGCCCGCCCGATAAACGATGTGCTGAACTTCTTCTTCGGAAAGTGGCGTGGGCTGTTGTCCGGTGCCCACAAATCCGGTGACACGCGGCGTGGATTTCACCACATGCCACACGTGATCGTCCATGTCCATTTCGACCAGTACGTAGCCGGGATAGAACATGCGCTCGACCGTATATTTCTTGCCGCCGCGGACCTCGGTGACCGATTCAGTT
>QHZV01000482.1:1312-3503 GCA_003224785.1 Acidobacteriota bacterium | reverse complement strand
GACGAAGCGATCGCAGAACTGCAAAAAGCAGTCCAGCTTTCCGGGGGCAGCCCGACGTGCGTCGCGAACCTTGCTCGCGCTTTTGCCGCATCCGGCAAAAGGAGCGAAGCAGTAAAACTGCTCGGCGAACTGAAGACGCGCTCAGGTCCCGGTCATGCCAATACTTCGGAGATTGCCATGGTCTATGCATCTCTCGGAGATAAGGACCAAGCCATGAATTGGCTGGAAAAGGGCTACGAAGATCGATTTAATCCGGGTGTCCTCCTGCGACCGGCCTTCGACCCGCTGCGCTCCGATCCCCGTTTCCAAAATCTTGTGCACCGCATTGGCCTACCCGGGTGAGATCCGCGCTTCTTGTGCCGTCGCCAGTTCCTGTTCGACGATTCGACGTAAACATGAATGTATGCGTCTGGCCGATGACTTCAGGATGGCCCGTCAGAACGAAGCCGCCCACGTGGCGGACGCTGTCGCGTGGGTGAGGTCGGCAGTTAGTGGTCCCCCGTCAGAGAAATTGTGGGGTTAGCGTCCAAATTCCAAGTGGACGAACGACGTTGACCCTCTTCAGGACTCCGTTATGCAACTGAATCAGCTTGTAAGCGTATAGGCGGGCAAGAATCCCGGAACATTACTGGCCGAATTGATTCTTCGTCGCTCATAACCAAAGATCTCGGGCAAAGTCTTTAGAGGAACCGTGCAGCTCTGTTGGTATTCCACTAGGACAACCGTTAGGAGTCGAAGAAATCTATCACTACTATGCCAGAGAAGTGATTGAAATGTTGGTCCAGGGCCTCGGACGTGTGAGGGCAAACCTCTTATAGCTTCGCCGCGGAATGGACGATTCCGGTTACTGGTGAAATACGATCGCCGCAACTGCAGATCGGACACACCGCAAGTTCGGCCGTGTAGTAGAGCCTGCAATTCGCGCAGGGAAGGCCATAGAGGATCGGGCCCGGCCCTGGTTTTCTGTGCCGGTAGTCACCTTGTGACGCTGCGCTCCTGGTTGGAATCGTAATTCCGGAGCTCGTGGTTTCGCAGTGCATGACTCGTATCCTCTCTGTTGCAATGTTGCTTTATTCTCTAAGTAGTTTCACAGCTAACCGGGACCTTGTCAGTTTACGAAGCCGCGGTTGTTTTTTGAGGCCAGGGACCCAAACCTGCTGCGGTGCAGCCGACCTGAACCGCGAAGCATCAACGCGAAATCGTTCGAACTGCCACCTACCACTCCCAGCCACACTGGCAGCGCACCGAGTGGCGCAGATGGGTTCTTGCTTCCGATCTAGACCGATGGCTTTCCTGCCCAAGAACCTTTCAACGTGTACAGCTCTACTATCGGGAAAACTGGCGTCGTCTGGTTATTTCCCGATCTTGGTCTTGACGCTGCCGATACCTGTGCAGAGGTCCCAGCCTAACTTGGCCGAGAATCCAGCGGTAGGACCGCAAAAGCCGCTGCTGATGTCATTGAAGTCCGTGGTGATCGCCAAATTGTTGTAGATTAGGTTCAATTCCGCGTGGCTGGAGCCGAGCCTGTTTCCCGCTGCGTTCACAATTCCTGCCAGCGCGGGGGAAGCAAGACTCGTCCCTCCCACGATGAACCACCCGCTGCCCGCGCCTTGCACCGGCGTGCTATCAAACACCCAGGCGCCGGTAACCGGATTGGAATCAAACGACAAGTCTGGAACTCCACGTCGGCTTCCCACGATCGACTGGATGACATCCTGATAGACAGGGCGTGCTTCAAACGCGCTAAGACCGCTGCCGGCCAGGTCCCAGGCCCGCTCAGACAAAAAATTTGCGGTGAACGGGTTGCGGGCCGTAGTCGTTCCGCCTGCAGCTACGACGTTGGGAGATGCTGCCGGGTACTCTACGCCCGGCTGGTCTCCAGACGACGCGAAGTAGACTACACCGGCAGTGGTGAAATTAGAGTCGAATGAAGTTTCGCCGGAGAATTCGTTACTGCCCCAACTGTTAGAAACTTCACCGCCTCCGGCACTCGCGACCAGATTTCCGGCAACCCTCTCGGCGGCCAGAAGATCACTGAAGCTGTTAGACCGGGCCTCTACCAGAAACAGTCTGGCGTCAGGGGCCATGGCGTGGGCCCACTCCAGATCGAGCGCTGCTTCCAGTTCCCAGCCGCCGCTGGGATCCTGCACCGGTTTCACACCACTTGCGAAAACAACAGTCAGATTGGGAG
>QHZV01000482.1:0-1306 GCA_003224785.1 Acidobacteriota bacterium | reverse complement strand
TGCAAATCCGTCAACGCCGTCGGATAGTGGAACGCATCGACCAAGGCGATCGCCCCAAATCCACCGGTGGGATTGGCGAAGACCAGGTTCGGATTGCATGAATTTGCCCTCGGCACGAGCGAGTACACACACGCGAGCGACGCTGGGGTCTCAAAACCCAGACCGGCAAAGGGAGGTCCAGCGAACGGCACCACCGTCTGCTCGGGTACGAAAACCTGCAAGTGGGTGTGTGCGCGAACCCCTTGGTCGCCCGCGTGGGCAATGCTGGAGCCGGGGGCCATCACTCTGCCATGCGGAAACCTGCTTTGAGCTGCGGCGGGTGTGTTGGGATTCGTTAATCCTTGGCTTTGAGCCATAGAAGCGGTTGATAAAGCCACGACGAAGGACATAAGAGCGGAAACTACACGAAGCCTTTGAGCGTGCACGATAAAATTCTCCTGCGAATTGTTGAGATTGTCCGGGGAAGTGCCCGCGAAAAGCGCAATCGCCCTCACCAGACTTAACGAGATCTCGCGACAGTTTGCTTTTCGAGGGCTAAGTTATTGGGGGCGCGAGGTCCTTGCCAACCGTGCGAGTGCAAGTGCAAGGATAGTGGTTATATCCCCACACCTCATTCAGGAGCTCGCCCCGCGAGATTACCCGCCGGGATTCGATACGAAAATTTGCTCTAGCCGCTTGCCCGCCTCGGAAGGCGAACAGGCGCCAAGGATCTGCTCCCGAATGCCATGCTTCAGGCGTTCAATGACACTTCCGACTCCTTTGGCGCCCAGTCCGATGGTGGGCAGAGAGGCAATTTCTTTGGTGCTCATTCCTTGCCGGAAATAAAGCCAGAAAATCATGCGGTCGCGCTCCTGGTCGGGCCCGCTCAAGCAATGCTTCAGGTGTTCATCGATTTCAGTCAAAAACACTCCAAGGGCGATTCTTTCTTTGCTGCCATAAGCCTCGTTCCCCGCTTCGGGCTCGATATCGCTGGTGGAAACATGCGGTTCGTCACCGCCAGATGATTGGCTGTGGCCATGCTTGAAATAGTCGTGAGTGGCGTTAGCGGCGGTCTTCTTCAGATATCCCAAAATCGCTTCGGGACGCTGGATAGCAAAGTCGCATAGCAGACGGCAGCCGCCTTCCCAGAGTTTGAGGTAGGTTACCTGGACCAGATCCTCCACCAGCGAGCGAGAAGGCTCGCCCCAGAGCGAGGCCGTGCGCATAATAGTAAGAGTGATGGGTCTTCCCACCCGGGAGACTAACTCCTCCCAAGCCTCGTCATCACCAGGTCCGGCGCAGAGACAGACGACGTCTTTCAGCGACA
>QHZV01000118.1:2500-6937 GCA_003224785.1 Acidobacteriota bacterium | reverse complement strand
CGAACGACGCCAGTTTGCATCACCGGCTGGGACGAGTCCTGCTGAAGGAAAAAAAGTTCGCGGACGCCGAACAGGAACTGGCGCGGGCAGTCCAGCTTAAGCCAGACTTCGGAGACGCCTATGGAGACTTAGCCATCGCTGCCAGCGAAACCAAAGATTACGTGACGGCAATCAAGGCCATGGACATGCGTGCAAAGTATGAGCCGGAAACGCCCATCAGCTATTTTTTTCGCGCCACCGCGTATGATCATCTGCACGATTCGAAGACGGCGTCTAAGTACTATCATCAGTTTCTCGAAACCGCGTCCGGCAAGTATCCTGAGCAGGAGTGGCAGGCGAAACACCGGTTAATTGCTCTTGAGCCGAAAAAATGAAGCGATGCGTTGGGTCCATTCTGTTGTTCGTGCTTGCGGCTGCTGCGGCTGCATTCGCAGGCGATCAGGAGACGTTGCAGCAATTGATTTCCAGGGCAAATTCTGCGGCGCCAGCGCAGCAGCCCGACCTTTTTTTGGAAGTAGCCGACCGTCAGGTGAAAGCAGCGGCGGATTCCTACAGCGCCAATAAGCCGGAAGATGGGCGGGCCGCCCTGAATCAGACCGTCGATTATGCCGATAAAGCGCATGCGCTGGTTCTGAAGTCTGGCAAAAAACTGCCGCATACGGAGATCAAAATCCGCAGAATGGCTGCCCGCCTGCGTGATCTGAAGCAGAACGTGGATGCGGATGAGCAAGCTGTAGTCCAGGGCGCAGTGGATAAGCTAGAGGCCTTCCGCACCGATTTGCTCAAGGGCATGTTTGGCGCCAAAAAACCGGAGAGCAATTGAAAGCGTTTGCCTTAATTTTTCTGGTTCTGCTTATTGAGGCTTTGCCGAGCTTTGCCGAGCAGCATCATCGCGATCCGCTGAACGACCAGGAAATTGACAAAATTCGCGACGCCGCGCAGGACCCCGAAGTGCGCCTGAAGCTCTATATCGAGTTTGCGCGTGCCCGTCTGGAAAAGTTGGCACAGATCCAGGCCGATATGAAAACGCCCAAACAGGATGAATCGATCCGCGGCGCACTGCAGGATTTTCTCGACGTGTACGACGAATTAGACACGAATGTGGACACGTTCGCGGACCGCGGCGACGATCTGAGGAAGGCACTGAAGCCGGTTATCGAAGCCGACACCGAGTTTGGCGCGAAGCTCCGGGCATTCAAATCAACCCTCCTTGCCAGGCCAGAGTCTGCGAAGGACTTTACATTTCTCCTGGGCAGCGCGCTCGAAGCCATTGATGCGGGAATGAAAGATCATCGCGACCTTCTCGCTGAACAAGAGGAAACCTTCAAGAACAAAAAGAAGGACAAGAAGCACGATGCTAAGGGCGAATGAACTCCTGCTTATACTGAAGATGCCCTAAAAGTCATTCGGGCGTGCCTGCGCCTAAATCGTGCTAGGCTGCAATTATTTCCTCATGCAGACCCGTCTCCACCAGCTTTTCCATGAAACCTATCGCGATCTTAGACCGCGGTCGCCGATTCCCGAGCTAAAGGTTGAGTTTTACAGTTTCGCGAATATCAACAACACTATCCGTCTGCGCGAAGGCCGATTATTGGTCAGGGTTTCCGACCTGCTTGAGGGCGCACCCGAATATGTGCTGCGGGCGATCGCCCACATCCTGGTAGCAAAGATGTACCGCAAGCCGCTGGATCGCGAGCACGTGACTCGTTACCGCCGCTATATTTCCGCTCAGCACATGTCACGCAAGGCGCATCTGGTTCGGCAGATCAGGGGCAGGAAGCAGATCGGTTCGCCTCACGGGATAGCTTACGATCTCGAGGCCATTTTTGAGGAGCTCAACGTTCGTTTTTTTTATGGGCTGCTGGCGCGTCCGCAGATGGGTTGGAGCAGCGAGCGGGCCCGTAATCGGCTGGGCCACTATGATCCTGCGCACAATGCCATTGTTGTAAGCCGCGTGTTCGACGACCCGAGGATTCCCCGCTTTGTACTTGAGTACATCGTGTATCACGAGATGTTGCACTTGAAGCACCCAGTGAAGTTGCGCGGCAGCCGGCGGTGCGTCCATCCAGCCGAGTTCCAGGCCGAAGAGCGTTTGTTCCCGCAATTGGAAGAGGCCAAGCGAGCCCTGAAGCTGTTGTGAGGTTTGACGGCTGGGTTAAGCGCAGATATCCTTGTAATTAGATCACTAGTTGCAACTCAGTTGCAACATCTCTTTTGAGGATTTCTCTTTGCTCCAGGCCTTTATCGTAACGTTGCGCGAGGGTGTCGAAGCCGCGCTCATCATCGGCATAACGCTCGCTTATCTGAATAAGATTCAGCGCCCTGATCTCCGCAAGCCCGTCTATATCGCTTTGGCTGCCGCGTTCGCCGCGAGCATCGGCGTAGCAATTCTTCTTTCCCGCTTCCAGTTCAATGAGGACCTGTTTGAAGGTTGGGTAATGCTGGCGGCGGCGTTCTTCGTCGTGACCATGATCGTCTTCATGATGAGGACTGGCCGGAAATTGAAAGGCCAGATTGAAGAAAAGATCGGATCGTTGGCGGGGCGTGGTTCGCAGATTGGCGTTTTTCTTTTCGTGTTCCTGATGGTCCTCCGTGAAGGGGCCGAGACGGTATTGATTCTCTCGGCCGTGTCGTTAGACTCGAGCGCGCTCATGAGTTTTCTGGGCACGCTGTTCGGGGTGATCGCTGCGGTGCTGTTCGGGGTGACGTTCGTAAAGGGCAGCGTCCGAATCAATCTGCAGAAATTCTTCCGCGTGACTACGGTCATTTTATTCTTTGTGGCGGCGCAACTGGTGGTCTCCGGGCTACACGAACTCTCGGAGAACGGGGTTCTCCCCTCGTCGAAGCGGGAGATGGCGATTATTGGGCCTATTGTCAGGAACGACTTCTTCTTCTTTGTGACGATCGTGGCCCTGGCTGGACTCATGGTGCTGTTCGAAGCACGTCGGCGTCAGCAGCCCTCGCCAGCGGTTGATTCCGCCGCCGAAAAACGGAAATCCCAGTGGACTGCCCGGCGCGAGCGCTTGTGGATGTCAGCGGTGTTCGCGAGTTCGTTCGTGTTCATCGTCTTGGTCACCGCCGAATTCATCTATGCGAAGAGCGTGAACGCGCTCTCCCCGGCAACCGAGGTCAGTTTTATGAACGGTGCGGTTGCGATTCCCCTGGCCCAGGTTTCAGGTGGCGACTTGCATCGCTACGTCGCGCACGAAAACGGAACTGAGATTCGGTTCTTGCTTTATCAAAAGCCTGACACGAAGGTAGTCGCTGTATTCGACGCTTGCGAAATTTGCGGCTCGGCCGGATTTTTCAAAGGACAAAACGGACTGGTGTGCAAGAACTGCGCGTCGCCCATCAATTCGCAATCTGTGGGTACGCCCGGAGGATGCAATCCGATTCCGCTGACCTCTTCCGTTTCTGGAGACGAGATTGTGATTCGGGAAGCGGACTTGGCAACGCGGGCAAAGTTGTTTCAGAAGTAGTTTGGCGCTGCACTCTTTAAAAGCTTTACCACAGAAGACACAGAGAACAGCCACAGAGAACCGGGAAACGCGAGTTTCGGTCCTTCACGTTCATCAAAACCATGTTTGTACGCCTTGTTTACGAATCGTTTCGGCGGCAGCCTCGACGCAAGCTGCTGGTCGCGGTCGCGGTGACTTTGGGCGCCGCCGTCGCGACCGCGATGATCGCTATTGCGACCGACATCGGTGACAAGATTAGCCGGGAACTGCGCACACTCGGCGCAAACCTGGTCGTAACTCCCGAAGAGAATTCTCTTGATGTGCAGATCGGAAGCCTGAACCTGAAGCCAGCAGGAGGCTATCTGAAAGAGGCTGATCTGCCGAAGATCAAAGGGATTTTCTGGCGCAACAACATAACTGGGTTCGCTCCTCTGCTTCAAGTCAACGTCAAAGCTGAGTCGGGCAAAGTCAGCCTGGTTGGAACATATTTCTCGAAGCAACTCCAATTTGGAAATCAGCCATTCACGACCGGGGCCCGCTCGACGTTTCCCTGGTGGAAAGTCAACGGAAGCTGGCCTTCGGACGATTCGCAGGATGTCCTGATTGGAGAAAGACTGGCAAAACGGCTAGGGCTTGAGGCTGGATCGCAAGTCCACATCAATGGAAGCCCTTCTCACATCACAGGCATTCTCGAAACCGGCGGCGACGAGGACAGTCAAATTGTTGCGCCGCTCTCACTCGCGCAAAACTTAGCGCAAAAGCCGGGCGCCGTCGGCAAGATATTCGTCAGCGCGGTCACCAAGCCTGAGGACGCATTTGCCCGGCGCAGTCCAGATTCGCTCAGTCCAGCCGATCGAGATCGTTGGTATTGCTCGCCTTATCCGCAGTCCATTGCATATCAGTTGCAAGAAGTGATTCCGCATTCGCATGCCGAACAAATCCGGCGCATCGCACAGAACGAAGGGACGGTGCTCTCGCG
>QHZV01000118.1:0-2464 GCA_003224785.1 Acidobacteriota bacterium | reverse complement strand
ATGGCAACTGCGATGTTCGAACGCCGCGAAGAAGTCGGGCTGATGAAAGCGCTCGGCGCAGGACATTTTTCGCTGTCGGCAATTTTTGTCGTCGAGTCCATCCTGCTGGCGTGCATCGGCGGCGTGTTCGGATTTGCATTCGGTTCCCTGCTGGCGCGGCAACTTGGGCGCGCAATTTTTGGCTCGGGAATTGCTGTGCAGCCAGTACTGTTCCCCGTGGTCATAGGCTTGGCTATCACGGTCACATTTGCGGGCAGCGCCGCCGCAATCCGCCGCGCCGTTAAAAGCGATCCTGTGCATGCGCTGCGAGGTGAAGCATGAACCGGATCTCTCGCAATGCTCAGGGTCGCACGATGTTTTTCCGAGTGCTGGCGCGCGCCGCAATACTGCGTAAGCGAACCGCTCTATCCGCCCTGATGGCAACCGCAGTGGCTGCCGCCGCGGCCACGGCAATGCTCAATTTGTTTTCGGACGTACAAGGCAAGCTGCAAAGGGAGTTTCGCAACTTCGGTGCGAACATCGTGGTGGAAGCGCCCGAGAGCAAGAGCTTCGACGATGGCGCGATAACGCAAATTCGGGCGGTGGTAAACGGGCATGGACTCGCTGTCCCATTTGCTTATGCGGTTGCGCGCACCGATCGAGACCAGGCAATTATTGTCGCAGGAACAGACCTTGACCTGGCACGGCAGCTGAATCCGTGGTGGGCGGCTTCCGCGTGGCCACGGGGTGCGAATGAGGCTCTGCTAGGAGTACGCACCGCAAACGTAGTTTCACCCAATCAAAAGCCATTCACGTTGCGATTTCAGGGGCGCGACATTCAACTCTCGCCAGCCGGAACCCTGAGCACCGGCGCAGGTGAAGACAGCCGGATTTATATTTCGCTGGATGATTTCCGTGCGCTGACCGGCCTCGGGCCTTCCGCGATGGAAATTGCTGCCGAGGGATCGCCAGAGCAAGTGAAATCTCTTCTGCAGGAATTGCAGCAATCGTTTCCAGCGCTGGATGTTCGCGCGGTGCGGCAAGTAGCCGAGGGTGAGGCCAACGTCTTGCGCAAAACGCGTTCGACGTTACTGGTTTCGTCGAGCTTTATCGTGTGCACTGCCGCGCTCTGCGTCCTAGCAACTCTGATGGGGTGGGTCTTCGATCGCCGCCGCGACTTTGCCATAATGAAAGCGCTAGGCGCGTCCGACCGGCTCATCACGCTGCTTGTGGCCGGAGAGGCGGCAATTCTTGCGTTTGCAGCGGCTATTTTGGGATTCAGTGGAGGCGTTGGCATCGCCGTCTGGATTGGCCGTGTGAATTTTCATGCGCCAGTGACGCCACAGTACCAACTTTTTCCCGCAATACTTGCAGGATGTCTGGTAATAACTCTTGCCTCCACGGTGCCGCCTCTGCGATTGCTGCGCCGGATTCAGCCCGCTATGATTTTGAGGGGAGAGTGAATTGATCCGGCTGGACCAGGTTAGCAAGTTATATTCGGCGAAAGCCGGCGGCGCGGGCGGAGTGATTCGCGCGCTCGACGATTTCTCTCTGCGTGTAGAACGTGGCGAATGGATCGCGATCATGGGACCGTCTGGTTCCGGCAAGTCAACCCTGGTGAACCTGATCGGCTGTCTCGATTCTCCCAGCTCGGGCGAAATTATTCTCGATAACGAAAATGTCGCGGGCCTGAACAGAAATGAACTCACGCGGGTGCGCGCCGAAAAGATCGGCTTCGTCTTTCAGCAATTTCATCTGATTCCCTACTTGACCGCCGTCGAGAACGTCATGCTCGCACAGTATTTTCACAGCATGACCGACGAGCAGGAAGCACTCGAAGCGCTGGCGCGGGTTGGATTGCGAGAGCGTGCCGACCATCTGCCCGCGCAACTCTCGGGCGGAGAACAACAGCGGGTGTGCATTGCGCGTGCCTTAATCAACGATCCGAAAATCATTCTGGCGGATGAACCTACCGGCAATCTTGATGCCGCCAATGAAGAGATCGTATTGCGCCTGTTACGCGATCTGCACAAGCAGGGTCGAACGATTGTGATGGTAACGCACGATCCCATTGTGGCCAGACTCGGCGATCGCCGGATCGAGCTACATCATGGCAAAATTGCGGCCCAGGAAGTTTTTGCCCTGGCAGACGAAGAGCAATTCGACGAAGTCCTCGAAGAGCTTTGGGTGCTGGCGGAACATGGCGAGATCGCTGAAATTGATCACATGGAAGTGCACGGCGCGCTTCCCGTCAGCATAGCCGTCGAAAAGATGCGCGAGATGGGGTTTGTCGAAACTGCGCCGCATCCTCCAGTCAGCCACAATCACAAGCCATTCGTGAATCCTTGCCACGACGCGCTCAAGCCGACCGGCGTTAGCGTGGGGGACGGCAGCATGGTTGTGGAACTCACCGAGCGCGGACGCCAGCGCGCGGCCGACATCATTCGCCGTCATCGCCTAGCCGAGCGATTGTTTACTGACAGTC
>QHZV01000117.1 GCA_003224785.1 Acidobacteriota bacterium | reverse complement strand
CCAGATCCACGACCACACGTGTGGTGGCGCTGGCGTCCGTCCCGATGCGCACGCTATTCACGCCATTGTTGCCGACGTGAATTCGGCTCATCGAGGTGGCAACTGCGGTGTTCGGCAGGTCCACCACAATCCGCGCTGGAGAGGAAAGAGTCTCCACCTTGGGCGTGACGGTCCCTTTGGCCGTCATCTCGATGCTGATGCCGCCATCTCCCGGCACGATTGCGACCTTCTGCAACGCAGCACGCGTCACCGTCGTTCCCGTATCCGGAGTCTGCGCTCCTGCCATCAGTACGACGGCCAGCAGCGCGATTATTGTTCCCAGCATTTGCTTTCGCATTTCCCTCTCCCCGCCTTTATCTACTCGCCCTTGGATTTCGTTCTAAATTTTTCGGTTCAGTAGTCCTAGACCGCTGGCCGGCTGATACTCTTAGTCACATCCCGGGTCAGTGGTTTTCCTAACCTATCCTTGAAAGATTCCTTAAATACGATCGAATCGCCTGTGATCTTCACCACGTATCCGTTGAACACCGGATCGTTCTCGCGCAAGAAATACGCCTTGTCCATGGCATTCACCACTACGGCGATCATTCCCACATCGGACTTCACAACTCCCTTGAGAGCGATCTGGTCGATGGCCAGGCAGCGTTTGCCTGAACTGCATCCCGAACCTATCGCTCCGAGTTTTACGACTGGACTAACGAACGGGTCGCGACGGCCCACTGCATTGATGGTCTTGGGAGCCTGCTTCTTGTCCCCTTCGTTTGTCTTCGTGT
This sequence comes from Acidobacteriota bacterium, assembly GCA_003224785.1. GTDB lineage: Bacteria > Acidobacteriota > Terriglobia > Terriglobales > Acidobacteriaceae > Gp1-AA145. The sequence continues at coordinate 3,838 of QHZV01000117.1, read as the reverse complement.
CCTGCACGGCAACAGTCGTTTGACCTTTGGCCGCGACTTTGGTTGCGACCACTGGTGTTTGTTTCACCGGAACTTTCATCGCAACTGGCTTTGCGGCTTCCTTGACCGGGACTTTTACTTCAACAACTTTTTTCGCCGCTGCCTGAGGCACCTTTGCGTTTGCCACTGCGAGCTTGGCAGGCGCCGGAACGGGCTTGCCCGCTACAACCACCGGGGTGGCAGCTACTTTCGAGTTTGTTGGCACGGTTTTTACCGCTGTGCCAGAAACGGCAACTCTTGCCGCCTGCGCCATTGCAGGCTTTACCGAGGCAGCGGCAGCGGGCTTTGTCGCCGCTGCGGGCTTCGCCGGCGCCACTTGAACTGACACTGTCGCAGGCTTTGCAGCAGGCGCAACACTGACTTTGACCGCATTCGTCTTCGGCCCGCTCTGCGGTACGACTTTGACGGCCGATGGCTTCACGGCGGGCTTCGTCGTCACAGCCGGCGTCTGCGCCAGCGTGGCACTTGTCATGATCAGGAGAAACGCCAGATTCCGCTTCATCGGACCCTACCTTTGGCTGCAGCCGGAGTTAACACTGCCGGCTGAACGTCGTGACTAAAAAATGTTGTCGCCAAGCAGGTAGCCACTACACTCTCATTCGGGGCGTATTGATACGTGTGCTTGGCCTTGGCATCACTGCCCTTCTTTACATTCGCGACCAGCAGGTTTGACACGTTCACGATCCGCTCCAGCTTGGCCACATGGTCGAAGAAATTCAGCATCGAGTAGTAAGGTCCATCCAGCTCAACTTCGAATGGGACCTCGGTATAGAACTCTTTTGCAGCGGATGGCTGCGCAGTATAGCGGCGAAGCTCAATTCCTGACTTCAAGGCTTCGGCATCCAGCATCTTCATGAAGCCATCCACTTCCTTTTCATCGGGAACGATCCGCTTCTCGATTTCCAGCTGTTGCTGCAAGCTGGCAACCTGGCGGTCAATCTCGGCCAGCTTCGAGACATACGGCTCCAACTGCGCGTTCTCCTCCAGCTTGGCAGTCAGTGCCTGCTGCGAGGACGCATTGGCGTTCCGCTGGCTTTTGAAGTAAGTGAAGTAGAGGGCGACGGTCAACAAAGCCGCTCCACCCAACATCAGCCCCCACTGCTTGATTCCTGATAGTTCGCTAAAATTCATGTCGCCGTCCTAGGACTTTCCTTTTTGGCTTCCCTTTTCGCACGTCAGCTCGAACTGGAAGGCCTGCATGTCTTTCACCGACTCATCCTGATACGTTTCTTTGATTTCGATGTTCTTGAAGTAACCGGTCTTCTGTAAGTTCTCGATCAGCGTGGCCACTGCATCAGTGCTCAGCGCCATGCCCTGAATCGCAATGTTCGCGCCCTGGTCTTTCATGCTGCTCAACCAGACCGCTTCGGTTCCATTTACCGTGTCGCCGATCGTGTTCAAGAGATTGACCGGGCCAGACTGGGCAGCACGGAGCTGATCGATCACATCCACGCGCCGCTTGTAGTTATCGGCTTGCTTCTGGCGCTCCAAATACTTTGCCTTCACCACCGACAGCTGCCGATTGTGGTCCTGAGCAACCTGCATTTTGGTGGCGATTTCCTTTGCCTGATGGTCGAGGTAGTACCAGTAAAAACCATTAGCTCCGGCGAGTAGCGCGATAGCGACCAGGACCTTGATTGTCGGTGAACCGACGTCCCCGATTTCAAGTCATGGCCCAGCTGTCGCAGCTGATCCGCGTTTGCCTTTAGCTCTAGGCGTTCCCAGCAGATTGATTCGGATCATAGTTCTTCAAAGCTCCTCAAGGCCAACCCGACTGCAACCGCCAACTGGCCGGCGTTATTGTCAATCAACTCCACTCCCAGGCCTTCCGCCGGTGGCGTGATTCGTTGAAACGGATTCAAAATCTCAACCTGCAACGAAAACTCCTGCCGCAACGCTTCCAGCAATCCCGGCACCTTCGACGATCCGCCGGCAACCAGAATCTTTTCGATATGCTCGCCTGCCGCACTGGCACGGAAGAAATCAAACGTCTTCTGAATCTCAAGCACGATGATCTCAGTCACCTGCTGCAGGATCGGCGTCTTCGCATCTTCGCTCACCGTGCCCACCTTGCGGCCCAGCTTTAGCGCCTCCGCATCATCGAAGCTCAAGTCCAACTCTTTTTGCAGTGAATCTGTGTACTGATGTCCACCTACACTGACATCGCGCGGGAACAACGGCGTCGTGCCCTTAACGATGTTGATGTTCATTACGCTCGCGCCCAGGTTTAAAAGAGCAACCACCTGGTTCGGCGAAGGCTCGTAGTTGTACTCGTAACAGTTCTGCAGGGCCAACGCGTCGATGTCCACAATAGCCGGAGTCTTGCCGGCCATCGAGAGTACGTTGGTGTAGTTCAGAATCTTGTCCTTCTTGACGGCCACGAGCAGCACGTCCATGTGCGGCTGGCCTTCATCTTCGGAAAGGATCTGGTAATCGAGGTTCACGTCGGCCAGATCAAACGGAATATGCTGCGCGGCTTCCTTCTGGATAGTTTCGGCAAGTTCCGCATCACTCATGGAAGGCAGCGAAATCTTCTTTACGATTACCGAGTGCCCGCTGACCGCTGTGGCAACGTTTTTGGTTTTGATCGCATTTTCGGCGAACAGCTTCGAGATCGCGCTCGAGACTGTGCCCGAGTCCACAATCATCGAGTCCACAACGATATCGGGCGCCAGAGCTTCCAGCCCGAGATGCGCAACTTCAAGTCCACCGCGGCCTTTTTTGAGCTCGACAGCTTTAATGCTGGAAGATCCCACATCCAGGCCTACGATTGATTTCGATCCGAAGAATCCAAACATGTGCCCGCCCCTTATGTGGCGGCCTGACTGGCCGCCTTCGCTTTCTTGGTCTTCACTTCCAACTCACTGGACTGCTCTTCCATCCACTGGTCCAGTCTCGATTTCTTAAAGCGCCACCGGTTGCCTAACTTAAACGCCGGAATCTTCTGCTCGTTTACGTACTTGTAGAGCGTGTCCGGGCTGACACCCAGATACTGCGACGCCTGGCGAATATTCATGACTTCGCGCGAATCTGCCATATCAGTCCTTTGCACAGAGTTCCGTCCTGCCGTGCCTACTCACGCAGGACATCTTTGGGAGAAGAATCCTCTCTGAAACGCACTCAGAAGTGGATTAAGTGGACTGAGCATATCTCACCGGTGAAACGGGCGAGGTCAAGGCAGGATTCCGCGTTTTGCTGGGTTTTATGGGTGTTTTCTGGAAATCATCGGACACGGAGATGCACACCATACCTACTTATTGTGGTCTTTGCTCTCATGCGGTCGAGTAATAGTAGTTTGGACGAATAGGCCGCCGCAGTCACCCGCGCTACATAACCGAAGTACAACAGACGGTACCAAGGTTGGTGTACGGGAGAACGGGTGTGAAATGCAGAAGTTAGGAGGCGGAATGCAGAAGTTAGCAGGAGGAAGGCGGAACTTCAGATCGAATCATTTGCGTGAATACGGCAAGACGCGAACTCCCTTGCCTTAATTCTGCATTCTACCTTCTAACTTCTGCATTTCTCCGTGGCCCGGACATGTTCAATGCGAGTTAGCGTCCGGGGCCGCGTGATGCGATCTGTTCGTATTCTATCTGCGCTGGAATCTCGTAGTGGTCCATGATGTCGCGCATGCGTCGCTCCATACTGGCAATATCGTCACGGCGGTTCTGCTGTTGGTATTCCAGCCATCGCGTGTAATAACTGTCAAAGCGGCCTTGGTCTTGGTTGGAAAGCCTTCCACGCCAACGGTCCCATTCCCACTTGTCCCAATCTTCATCGCGGGAGTTCGAAGCAATCG
>QHZV01000116.1:10682-12025 GCA_003224785.1 Acidobacteriota bacterium | reverse complement strand
GTACCGCCCGCCGAAGAGGTCCAGGTCGGCCCATGATCAATCCAGCATGATTAATCCAACATGACTAATCCAAAAATAAAAATAATGATCGTGGATGATCATCCACTGATGAGAGTCGGCGTGGCCTCCATCATCAATGCCCGCTCCGATATGGCCGTGGTGGCACAAACCGGCACCGGAGAAGAAGCCGTAACTCTATTCGCGCATCACCAGCCTGACGTCACGCTGATGGATTTGCGCCTTCCACAAATGAGCGGCGTGGATGCGATTCTCGCGATCCGTTCACGTTTTCCGCAATCCAAATTTGTGGTCCTCACCACCTACGAAGGCGACGAAGATATCCATCGCGCCCTCGAAGCTGGAGCCAAAGGCTACATCATCAAAGGAATGCCCTACCAAACCTTAGTTGAAGCCCTGCTGCGCGTACACACGGGAGGAAGATTCTTGCCTCCGCCTGTTGCCCGCGCGCTCGCCTCGCGCATGCCGGATTCTGAGCTGAGCTCGCGCGAAAAAGAAGTCTTGCGACACCTGGTGGCAGGCATGAGCAACAAAGAAATCGCCGGCCTACTCGGCATCACCGAAGCAACGGTGAAATGCCACGTAAGCACAATACTGATGCGGCTCGATGTGAGCGATCGCACGCAGGCCGTCGTCACTGCTCTGCAGCGCGGCTTGATTCACTTGTAACCGGCGTTTCCCTGGGTCCAGTCGTGCAGCAAGGGTACGAAGGCCTACAAGAGATTTGTTTTCGGATATTTGAATAATGAGAAGTGATTGAGCTAAAACTTCATCGAGTGCAGGAATGCGGCAAATTGCCTGCCTTCTCTTCGAGTTCTGCCCAGCGTGCATAGAGTTCGTCCAGATTTCTTTGCGCTGCTTCCATCTCAGCATGTACCGCCACGAGCCTGGGACCGTCACTTGCAATTGCCGGGTCTTCCAGTTCGGCGCGTTTGCTTCGCACCACTTCCTCGGCGTCGGCGATGCGTTGCTCAATACTGGCGTATTCCCGTGCTTCCAGGTACGAGAGCTTCTTTCTCCCGTGAAGGGGAGACTCGGGGGAACGCGGAACAGCCGGCATTGAACCGTCGGTCGCCTTTAGCTTCGCCGTGCTTTCCGACTGCCACGATGCCCATTGCGCGTAGTCAGCAAAGCTTTCCGCGCCACCCTGGCCATCCAATCCGAGCACGATGTTAGACACGCGATCCAGCATGAAGCGGTCATGCGTCACCAACACCAGAGAACCACGAAATTCGAGCAGGCTCTCCTCCAAAATTTCAAGGGTGGGGATGTCCAGATCGTTCGTCGGCTCATCCAGCAGAAGGATATCGGCCGGCTGCAGCATG
>QHZV01000116.1:5008-10638 GCA_003224785.1 Acidobacteriota bacterium | reverse complement strand
ACACGATCCTGATAAATGACAGAGTCGCCTTCGGGCGCCAGCGCCTGACGCAAGGTCATGTTCATGTCGAGCTGACGCCCCTGGTCGAAATGCACGATTCGCAACCTGTCGGCACGGAGAATATTTCCGTGAGTGGGGGTCCATTCTCCACATAAGAGGCGCAACAAGGTAGTTTTGCCGCTACCATTCGGCCCCACCAACCCCACCCGCATCCCGGCTGAGATAACAAAATTCAGCCGCTCGAACAGGAGACGGTCCCCGACTTCGTAGGTGACGTTCTCAAGTTCAACCAGGCGCTTGGACTTTCGATCGGTCGCGGAGAAATCAATTTGTGCCGTGGCACTCCGGGTTCTGACATTCAAATCGGCGAGCTCGTGCATCAGTTCCCCGGCTTTATCAATGCGTGCTTTGGATTTCCGCGTACGCGCCTTTGCCCCTCGGCGGAGCCACTCGATCTCGGAGTGAACCAGATTCTCCAGAGCTTCCTGGCGCTTTGACTGAGCATGAAGAAATTCTTCCTTCTTCCCGAGGAAAGTGCTGTAATTCCCGCGCACCCGGAGCAATCCATCGGGATAGATCTTGCTCAGTTCCGCCATTGTGGAGGCTACATTCTCCAGAAAGTAGCGGTCATGGCTTACGACCACGCAGGCAAATGCGGCCTGTTCCAGCAGACCTTCGAGCCATTCGATACCGGCGAAATCTAGATGATTCGTAGGCTCATCCAGTAGCAACACGTCCGGCGCTTGGACCAGCGCCTCCACTATGGCCAGGCGCTTCTGCCAGCCGCCGGATAGCGAGGCCGCTTCCATTTCCATATCCTCGAAACCGGCGCGGCCCAGCGTCTCAGCAAAATGGGTAGCGCCCTCAAGATCGTGTGACGCCGAACCCTGCAGAGCCCTCTCGATGACAGATCGAACTGTGTCTGCCGCTTTGAACCTCGAGTCTTGTTCCACGTAGCTAAGTCGCAGTCGCTTGCGGATCGCCACATTCCCACCGTCGGGCTCTTCCGTCCCGGCTAGAATGCGCAGCAATGTGGATTTCCCAGAACCATTCGGCCCGATCAGTCCAATGCGATCTCCCTCCGAAACCGTGAAAGAAACGTCCTGAAAGAGCGGCTTCGCTCCGAAGGCTTTCGAGATTCTCTGCGCATTGATGATTGGCGGCAACGACTGCTGTCTCCCGTGACCTATCTTGAGATTATCAGGAGAGGCTGAGTCCAGCATGTAGGCGATGCTCGATACCCACCGCATCTAAATCGTGCGAAAGAATCCCAAATCTTCGAAGGATGTGCAGCGCGCCGGCGGGATCGAGTTGGTACCGTGCTATCTGTGCCGGGGAGCGAGTTCAGGAACGCACCTCGTGGTAAACAAAGTACCGTTCATGCAAGACGCTCGACAGGGGTACGAACGCAAGGTTTTATCCTTCTGGCGTTAATGGGGTAACGAGCTCCGTTACATCTTAGACTTAACCTGGATTGCGGCGGCCTGGCCGTCATACTCAACCGCAGCATCGGGCTCGGGACTCGAAGCGATGCCGGTTCCATGTCCGTCACGAACGATGACTGCGCGGAAGGTCCGGTGCTCCAGCATTCCCGGGAAACTGCCTTCCCTCGCCCCGATGCTAAGGGTCAAGGACTTGTCGTCCCAGTGGATGGGAATGATGGAACGGGCCCCATGTTCGTAGTCGTAATTGTCGCCTTCGTCTTCATACAGAGTGAAATCGCCATTGGCTCCGGTATAGATCCGCACATCAATGGGATCGGGTTTGCCGGCAGCCGATTCCACACGCGGGCCGTAAGGAACGATCGAGCCAGCCCGGACAAAAATCGGCATCTTCTCAAGCGGAGCTTCGGAGGTGACGCTCCGACCGCCGGTTTCGCGTTTACCGACTGCGCGCGAACCAGAATCATTGGGGAATTCGAGAGGCAGCGCGCGCATCAGGGTCTCGCCCTTATTGGTAACGCCCCAGGCTGAGGAATAGATGTATGGCAATAGGTGGTAGCGCAACTCATCGTATTGCGTGGTGATGTCCAGAACCTTCGGACCGTAGTTCCAGATCTCGGCATTCGAAATCCATCCGTGCACGCGGAAGATGGGACAGAATGTTGCGTACTGGAACCAGCGAATCAGGAGTTCGTGGTACGCCTCATTCGTATATTGGTCTTTGGGCCGGAAGAAGCCGCCACCGTCGGTCGTCCAGTAAGGGAGGCCGGCCATGCTGAAGTTCAGTCCCGCCGGAATCTGCCGTTGAAACGTAACCCAGTTCGCGGAGATATCTCCAGACCAGGTGATCGCCGCATACCTTTGTTGTCCGCTGAATGCGGAACGGGTAAAGATGACCACTCGCTTGCGGTCCGTGGTTGCGCGCTGGCCTTCATAGATTGCTTTGGTGACATATAAAGGAAAGGCATTGCGCACGGATTCGCCGCTGCCAAGGAATGTCTGCCGACCTTTGAGAATGTCAAACTCTGGCTCGGACGCGTCCATCCACCAGCCATCTAGCCCATAAACCAAGAGGCCCTGATTGAGTTCCGACCAGAAGGCTTTTTGCGCTTCCGGATTGAAGAAGTCGGTCCATGGAGTTCCTGGAACCAGCAGAGACTTGGCGCTCATCCGTTTATAAACATCGGAATCTTCGCCGAACCTTGACCATACCGAAATCGGCACGTGCTCATCCAACGCGTGGAATTGCTCCATCATCCCTTTGGGGTCAGGATAGATGCTTTCATCGAACTTCATAGCGTTCCAGCCGTACTTGCCCCAGTACTGCCAGTCCTGCACCAAGGCGTCAACGGGGAGCTTGCGTTTGCGGAACTCGGCGCCAACATCGAGACTTTCCTTCTGCGTGTGGTAGCGCTCCCGGCACTGCCAATATCCGTAATCCCACTTCGGAAGCAGCGGCGCTTCGCCGGTCAGCTGCCGATAATCGGCAATGACACTGTTCAACTCCGGTCCGTAGAAGAAGTAATAGTCAATGGCCTGCCCCACTTCAGAGCGGAATGTGGTTGTGTCCCGCGGCGGACGGGTCGACAACTGGATACCTCCGGGACCACCCTTGGCCGAGACCTCGTACTCTTTGCCCGCCTCAAGATCCATCACGCCGGATCCCGAGCTCGGAGTCCACATGTTCACCAAGTCGATCACGTGCTTGCCGCCCACATCCACGACGAGTTGGTCTTTGTTGTCGCTGGCTAGCAGGAAGCCGTAACGGCCTTTTGCGCCGGTGATGAACTTCCCCTTTCCGGTATTCGAGTCAATTTCAATCGCTTGGTCTGCCGGATTGAAATCAGTCAGGGACGGATTGTTCCATAGAATTCCATACCCCTTGCTCGACAGCAGAAACGGCACCGACACATTTGTGTTTGCCTGATGCAGGCGGATGGGCACTCCACGGACGTTGAAGATGCCTTCCTGGTGTTGTCCGAGGCCGTATAGTGCCTCGTCGGAAGGGGAAAGAAACGTTTGTTGGACCTGCCAAGTCTTCGCTTCAAAGACCGAGGGCACGTCAAAGCTCTTGCCGCCTTGTTTGGGTTCGGCGAGCACGATCCTCCCGTCCGCAGACAAGAACTTGGTTACTCCGGTGGCAGTGTCAATCGTGACGGCGATCGCCGCTGTGGAGAGCCGGATTTCCTGCTTGGCGATATTGATGTGAACGTTATCAACCTTGCATGAACCCGTGACTATGGGAACTTTTGGCGTGGGAATTTGCGCCTCTGGAGTGGCAACCACGTGCACGACGCGATCGCCGCAGAGTTCCACTCGCATCATACCGGTCGCGGTTCGAAGCGTCACACCATTCGAATCTTTCTGAGACTGCTTGACGGCAAACTGCGGTTGGGCAGCGGACCATACTGCCGACGTGACAACAAGCGACACGAAAAGAACACCAGTCTTTTTGTTCACTTAGCTAGCCAATCTCCCTTTCAGAGTTGTGAAAAGATACAGCTTGTCTCGCGGAAGAGCTGCTCGACTATTGCGGTTCGATTTCGTCTTCGCCCTGCTGCATTGCAACTGCTGCTCTGGTCAGACCTTCGCGTCGGATTCGCGAAGACACTTCAAAGGCTTGTTTAGCCGAGCCCTGATCGCCCACTTTCAAGTAGAGACGGGCAATCTGATAGTGCAAATGCCCGTCTTTGTCGCCGGGGAGCGCGAGTTTCAACTCTGAAATCGCTTGTTGCGTGCGGTTTGTCTGCGCATAGACCTTGCCGAGTAAAGCATGAACATGAGGAACGTATTCCGGCTTTGTGTTCAGGCTTTTTTTCAGGTAGCCCTCGGCTCCAGCGAAATCACTTCGCGCGCAAAGGATTTCCCCCATGACAGCGTTCAATTCCGGATCGTCGGGATTCTTTTCGAGTGCAGCTTGTACCTGGCGAAGCGCCTCATTGTTTTGACCGTCGGCCAGCAGAGCCAATGACAGGCCGAATAACCCGCCGGTATCGTCGGGATTCAGTGTCAAAGCTTTGCGATACTCCTGTTCCGCCTCTGGAAAAGATTTTCGCTGGCGATAAATGTCTCCCAGCAGGACGTGCAACTTCGGCGAGTTGGAATCAAGTTCGCTGGCGCGCGCCAATGCTTCCGTTGCAAGCTGCTCAGCTGATTTTGTTTCCCAGTACAGGCCCTCGGGTTCGGTTGCCGGGTTAGCCGCCAGTTTGGTTGCCGCGGCAAACGCATTCTGGTAATCGCCGGTTGAGTATGCGCAACCTGCGAGCAACTGGAGATCTTTGGTCTGGAGCAGAGAAAATCGAGAGGCCAGCAGGGTGGTACAGTCCCCGTATCTTCCATCGGCGTACAGCCCGGCTGCTTTCGAAAACGCCAAGTTGGTTAACTGAACTGGAGTCCCAGTTTCCGGGCTCGATCGCCGCAGACCGGAGTTATCCCCAGCGTCATTGCGAAACAGTGCTGCAATTTCTTCCCGAATTTCGCCGGCCGCGCGCCGCTCTTCCAGGGCGCGCTGCAGCTCCGAGCGGTTCTGCTGAGTAAGGGCCGCATTGAACCGTACAGCGTTGGACCTGAGAAAACCTGCGTCGGTTTTGAATATATCCTCAATTTCCTTCGCACTTTGTCGTGTTGCACCTTGCTCAAGATGCAATCGCGCAAGGCCGAGCTTCGCCATCAGGCTACCGGGGTCGGTCGCGAGTTCAGCATTGAATTCGCGCTCGGCGCCGGCGAGATCATGGTGAGTTGCCAGCACGAAACCATAGCTCGCGTGCGTGCCCGCAGGAAATTTCGGCATTGCCAACAGTTCTTTGTAGCTTTGGTCGGATTGAATGAGCGCTTTCTGCTCAGAGAATGTGTCCGCTATGAGTGCCTGCAAGTAGGCTGAGTTCCGGTGCCGTGTGAACAGAATGCGGGCATCGCTTTCCACCTGTTCCAGATAGCTAACGCCGAGGTGATACCAGGTGTCGGCCTTTGCCGGATCAATTTTCGATGCTCGCAAATAGGAACCGATCGCGAGACGCGTATTTCCGGTGCTCGCATATGCTTGAGCCAGACCCAACTGGGGTTGAATATCTGCAGGATTGGAGATCGCCGCTTTTTTGAGATACGGAATCGCATCTTTGAAATGCTTTAACCTTAGATAGTCGAGGCCGAGGAACAGGTTTGGAACAAACAGCGTCGGTTTCAGGCGAA
>QHZV01000116.1:0-4988 GCA_003224785.1 Acidobacteriota bacterium | reverse complement strand
CCGTCTGGTAGTACATCAGGCCGAGATTTGCTCGCAGTTCAGCTATCTCAGGATGAAGCGCTACTGCTTGGTTGTAGTACCCGGCGGCAGACTGGAAGTCACTCCTGGCCTGGGCTTGTTGCGCCGAGGCCAGGAGCGACTCAAATGTATCACGCGCCTGCGAAAAGGCCATGCCCGGCGGCAGGCAAAGCATGCAACAACACACTACCGCATTGACCAGACCCAGCGCACGCATCACCAGTAGAGCTTAAGTGCTGCCTGCATCTGGCGCGGACCCCAGGATGCGTTAAGGGTCCCAATTTGACCTGACCCGAAATTCGTATCTGGTTTGTAGAAGTTGACATGGTTGAAAGCGTTGAACATATCCAATCGGAACTGGAATCGAATACTTTCGTGAACCGGGAAATATTTTTGAATACTCATGTCCCAGTTGTTGTAGCCCGGGGCACGCAGATCGGAGAAATAACGAGGAGCATCTCCGAGTTGCCATTTAGCGGCCGGGGCGAACGCCGCCGGGTTAAACCACTGGAATTCGTTTAGGTTAGGCACGTTAATTCGCAACGGGAACCCACCCTTGAACGTCGCGATACCAGAGGTTTGCCAGCCGCCGACGACAGCGTTCAACACGCTGTTCATCCCGGCGCCAACCTTCTTGCCTCTACCGACTGGAAGCTCGTACACATAGCTCAAAACAAAGGCGTGAGTAATATCATTGGGATCTACTGACTTCTCAGCAGCGAGGTTGTATACGTTACGAATGTTTTCCGAGAAATTGCCGGATGTGTTGGCCCAGGTAGTCGGACCTCCCACGTTATCGAGGAACTTCGAGAACGTGTAGGACGCCAACAAAGTGAGGCCGTGCGATACGCGATGAGTATAGTTGAAGTCTAAGGCATTGTAGTGGCCATCGCCCCCAGGAATCAGGTTCTCACCGATGTTGCAGAATTCCGGATATGGCCTGAGCAATTGGCCCTGCGCAATCGTGGGCTGATCCAGGCCGCACCCGCTCGATGTGATGTGCCCGAAGAAAGGATTTGGCACCTGGTTGTCCAAGGCGTTTCCCATGGGCAAGTATTTTGCATCCAGCTGATTGAGATTAAAACCGCTGGTCACAACGTGGACGCTGTGGTTTCCAACGTAAGAAAGTTCAATTACGTCATTATTCGTCGGCGCAAATTGAAATCCAAACATCCACTGCTGGTCGTAGTAAGTCTTGCGCTCGGGTGAGACTGCGGTGACGTCGAAACCCACGTTCGTTAGACCGTCCAGTGAATTTCCGACGATGGGCACAAGGCCGCCCGAAAATGCATTGCTCAACATACATCCAGAGCACGGAACGTTGTTGTTGCCTATGGATGCTACGTAAGGCGTTTCGGAAGAATAACCCGGAATAATTGGGGTCCCCGGATACTGCCGCGGGAAAAACACCCCGTAGCCTCCGCGCATCACCAGCTTCGGCATCACCTGATAAGCGAATCCGAATCGCGGCGCAAAGTTGTTGTATCTGGCATCGTATTGGCCCCGGTTACCGGATGTGGCAAACACCAACTGACCGAGGTAGTTCTGGCCACCGACCGCACTGCTGATTGGGTTAGCGGCGTTGTAGTCAAAGCGAGCCAGCCGATCCAGGCGATCGGTCAACGGACGCGGGATTTCCCAGCGCAGGCCGAGATTCAGGGTAAGTTTTCGGGTAGCCTTCCAGTCGTCCTGCAAATACACACCATGGAGCCATTGTCGGGAGATTTGGGAAACTGCTACACCGGTCGCTCCGCTAGCAGGCGTACCGAGCATCATGGATGCTATCGCGTCGCCCGTACCACCAGCGATGAACGACCCGGGATCCGGCCCGGAAGTGAATGTACTATCAAAGTTGAAAGATGTGGGGTGGAAACGGCCACCGTTCTCCGTGAGAGCGATCGCCATGTAGCCGAAGCTCAACTGGTGCCTGCTTTTCACTTTAACGAAGTCTAAAGAACCGGTGGCATCGCTGCGAGGAAATGCGCCTTGTCCTGCTCCTTGCAGCGGCCCTTCTCCCAGGTAACCCGTGGCGCTGATCACTGGGAATTGGGGCGAGTACGTGTCTATGAAACTTGGTAAGCCAAGGGATGAAGACTTGAAGCCCTTACTCTGCAAGTCGTTGCCTTCAACCCAGTGTACGAGGCCAAGGTTGCCACTCACGGTGAAAGTTGGGCTGAAAACGTGGCTGGCTCCGAAGCCAAAACTGTAACGGTTGTTGGGGTTCCTCTGGCCGGGACCAGCGGGATCGGTTGCGCCCCAGTAAGCAGGGACTTCGTCTTTGAATTCCAACTTGCGTGAGTATCGCCCGTAGAGGCGTGTGCTATCGCTGAGGTTGTGGTCAATGCGAACGCTATACTCATTCGAGTTGTTAGCACCAAGGCCGGCGGCGCTCCAGTTCGCCGATATCGAATTGTTGATCGGCTGCGGGTAGAAGTTGATCAACTGCTGCCCGACCGGATCAATTCCATTCACAGCGTTGGTAAGGTCGTTGTTCGCGAGTGGGTCCCGAATCAAGACCGTCTGTCCCACTGAAATCACGTTGCCGGGGCCATTTGGATTGGGGACATTGCAAGTCGCGGTGACGGACCTGGTCGTAAACGGGTCGTAGATTTGCCCAGCCAAAACCGGACGGCATAAAGCATCTGTCCCAATATTGCTACCCAACAGAGCCTGGAAGTCCCCTGTGCGGAAAGCACCGATTGGCGTGGTGCTCAGAGGGGCCGTCAGGGGATCGTTCTCGCGATGGCCCTCATAATTGAAAAAGAAGAATGTCTTATTGCGCTGTTTGTAGAGGCCAGGAATGTACACGGGACCGCCCACTGAGAACCCAAACTGATTGCGGTGCGAATTGGGTTTTGGCGTGTTGTTGATTCCATTAAAGAAAGAGTTGGCGTCGAGTTTGCCGTTGCGCAGGTACTCGTACATGTCTCCATGTAGTTGGCTGCCTCCTGATTTCGTGACCACATTGATGACATTCCCCGTGCTCCAGCCGTATTGCGAAGTAAATGAATGCTGTTGCACTTTGAATTCCTGCACGTTATCAGGAGAAGGAACGTAAATGACGCCGCCCCAAGTCCCGATGGCATCCCATGCGCCATCCAGCAGGAACGCGGTGGTTCCGAAATAGCCGCCACCGAAGTTGAAGAATGAGACATCCTGATCGGCAGTACCCTGTGCGCCGCCCGACTCGATGAGTTGCCGCTGAGAATTGCTGACGGACGAGTTCAGCTGCACAAAATTAAAGACGTTTCGGAGGTTGAGCGGCATCTCCGTTACCATCTTTGTAGAGACTTCCGCTCCGAGATTGGCATTATCCGTCTGAAGCAGCGGCGCCTCGGCCGTTACCTCGATTTGAGTTTCTGAACCAATCGTCAACATGATGGTTTGTGTCGCGGATTGCCCAACCTCAAGTGTGATGTCCTGCTTGAATGTCTTGAACCCCGAAGCTCCGGCCGTCACCGTATAACTGCCAGGCGGGAGCAGCGCGAAAGAAAAGTTTCCTTCGGCGTCGGTCTTAAACGTACGAGTGATTCCTTTTTCCAGGCGGCTTATAGTGACGGTCGCACCGGTGACGCGCGCTCCCGAGGAGTCTGAGACCAAACCGGAAAATATCGCAGTGGAAGCGGCCGTTTGGGCCTGCGCGACGGGCACTGCGATGCTGATCGCGACGGCAGCAATGGCAACGGACAGACGTAGGGAGAGACTACGGAATTTGGGCATCGACAAGGACCCCTTCTCAGCTTAATTGCTAGTTATCGGTAACTGTACCGAGTGCTGCACATTCTAGTGTTTATCTATGGGTGGTTGTCAAGCTATTTTTCCCGGATTATGCCTTTGGCAAACCCCAATGACGCTTATTGACGGTTTGAGGCGCAAATTGTGTGCGGTAAATTCCGGGCGTCGCGAGACAAGGCCCTCAATGCTGCGCTTGCGTTTCACACTCAGTTTTGAAGGCACCGAACCCCGCCGATGGCCTGATTAATATTCAACCAAAATGTCTGCTGAGGGTGCGTCCAACACAGCCGGGACCGTTCACAAGAAGCAGGAAATTAATCGCCTCACAGATTCGCGAAACAGTCGCTGTCGAGACCCTCACAAGCCTCGCCAACTCCACTGAATTCATCTCTAACCCAGTGCTTGCGGTCGGTACAGTTATCGGTTCCTGATGTTATGCACCGATGCGCTCTAATAAGGAAAGCATACAAAGTGGGGCTTCAAACCTAGCGCCCGGTATGAGCGAATGTCAGCCGCAGCGCGTAAGCGAACTTGGCCGGGGTTTGAGCGGGTAGCTGAATATGCAGGCCATCGGCGCGCTGGTCGAATTTTAATTTCTCATCCCCACCTAAGAAGGCGACGTTTTGCAACGGCTCACTGCCGGCAGTCGGCGCGAGCGAATGAATCACCGCTTCTCCGTTCGTTGGCCAAGCCAGCCCGATTGCATAAAGCACATCTCCTTTGGTTGTAAAACGAAAGTCCTCAGGTTTATAAGTTGCGGGGTCGGTATCGTGAAAAGATCCACTCGCTGCCTTGGTGGGGCCTTCGCCATAAATCCTCCACGGGCGAGTGCCATAAATCGCTTCTCCATTCACATCCAACCAGCTGCCTACATCGAGAAGCACGCGCTGTACTTCTTCCGGGATCGTGCCATCCGATCGAGGACCAATGTTCAACAGTAAGTTGCCATTCTTGCTCACGATGTCAATCAGTTGATGAACAATAAATTCCGGGGACTTGAACGTGTCTTCCTTGATGTAGCCCCACGATTTGTTGCTAACGGAGGTATCCGTCTGCCAGGTCAGCGAGCGCAGGTCGCCAAGCTGCCCGCGTTCAATGTCCAAGACCCCGGAGTGATCCTGCATGGCATAGTCCTTGAAGTTGATTACTCCAACGTGATCTCCATATTTCAGCGAACTGTTGTAGTAGAAGGCGGCGAAGCGAGTGAGATTCGGACGGATCGAAGCCTGGCCGAT